>JAEZRL010000451.1 GCA_023440945.1 Bacteroidota bacterium | reverse complement strand
GCCTTCTTTTTGTGTTGATGATACCCATGCCTGTTCCTTTAAGCGTTGTGTTTGTGTTGGGAAAACAATAATTTTTGCATAGGAAAAATAATTCATCATTCTCCACTTTTAACTGAACGAAAATATCGGAACTGTGGTGTGCGCTGATGCCATATTTAAATGCATTTTCTATAAAAGGAATAAACAGCAAAGGAGCGATCATAACATGCTCCATATTCCCACAGGTTGAAAATTGTATTTGAATATTATCTGTTAGACGAAGTTTCTGCAATTGTATATAGCTATTGATAAAATCTATTTCCTGCTGCAGCATTACAAAATCTTTCTGTGATTCTTCAAGCGTATAACGCATGATGTGTGAAAGCTTCATAACTGCATCAGATGTTTTACGGTTATTTGCTACCGATAAAGAATAAATACTATTAAGCGTATTGAAAAGGAAGTGCGGGTTTACCTGTGATTTTAATAAAGATAATTCTGTTTGTAACTGCTGTTGTTTTATTTCTTCTTTCACCTGCTCTGCTGTAAACCATTCTGAAATAACCTTTGATCCCGTACTGATAACAAATGCCAATAAAAACAAGGTCATCGGCCCCGAAGAAAAGAATGTTGGTCCTTTTAAGTGAATATCTTTTTCAGCCGCATATTTTAAAAAAGCAGATGTTTCAGGTGCTGTTGTAGCCACAACATACATGATAGTGAGATAAAGAAAGAAAGAACTTAAAACAATAACGATATATAAGAACGTTTTTTTTCTTGCAAGAATGTTTGGAATAAGTATCCATCCATTTATAAAATAAAAGCCAAGACAAACCACATTGGTAACGATAAAGGAATTTACAAACCGCTGGCTGTCAAAAGGAGAATGGGCTTTGTTGTACGGAAAAAACTGGAATGGCAGCGAAAAAAATGCTGCCCATGCGGCCACGAGGATGACCAATTGCAGAATAAGATTTTTCTCTCTTGTCGCCACTATACTTTTTCTCAAGCTGTTTACGGATTACTTGTTCATAAATATTTTGCAGTTGAAGTGAGTGACACAACGAAGCTGAGTAAGTTACCGCTGTTCATTCCATAAGAACATACTTCAAATGCAAAGAGAAACTTAGGAAAAAAGAATAAGCCCGGTTTCTTTTTTTGGCAGGAAAGTTAAATTAATCGGTGATTTAATAAGACTCTGCATCATTTGGGAATTCTTCGTGTTTTACGTCAATGATATATTGCTGAACCGCATTTGTTATCTGCTCATATAAGTTGAGATATTGCCTCAGGAAACGTGGTTTAAATTCGGTATTAATGCCAAGCATATCATGCATTACTAGCACCTGCCCATCGCAGTATTTTCCTGCGCCGATGCCAATGGTTGGAATGTGTAATTCTTCGGTAACTTCTTTTGCCAATACCGCCGGAATTTTTTCAAGTACAATGGCAAAACAACCGGCTTCCTGTAAAAGTTTTGCATCTTTTCTAAGCTTATTAGCTTCAGCTTCTTCTTTCGCACGTACATTATACGTTCCAAATTTATAAATGCTTTGCGGCGTTAAGCCGAGATGCCCCATCACCGGAATACCTGCAGATACAATGTTTTTTACGCTTTCGATAACTTCTTCGCCGCCTTCTAATTTTATAGCATGTGCACCTGTTTCTTTCATCATTCGAATGGCCGATGCAAGTGCAATTTGAGAATTGGATTGATAGGAACCGAAGGGCAGGTCAACCACGACTAACGAACGGTTTACAGCACGGATAACAGAACAGGCATGATAGATCATGTGCTCAAGTGTGATGGGTAAAGTGGTCTCATTACCTGCCATAACATTGCTTGCACTATCGCCAACGAGAATAACATCTATGCCTGCATTATCAAATATTTTAGCGAAAGAAAAATCGTAAGCTGTAAGCATGGATATTTTTTCACCATTCGCTTTCATTTTCTGAAGCGTATGTGTAGTTATCTTTTTTACTTCTTTGTTAACGCTCATACTGTAATCGGAAATTTTTGAAATTGAAGCTGTAAAGGTGTGGCTTATTTTTTATTTTTCTGAAGATCCTTTAATCCTAAAAAATGGTTTCTTGCTTCTTAATCTCCTCATACAAACTTTGTATCAAACCATCTGCTAAGCCAATTTTAGGAACATATATTTCGTCAATATCCGCCCAGCGCATAACGTTCACATATATCTGCAATGCAGGCACAATTACATCTGCACGGTCTTCACGCATTTTATACAAACGAATTCTTTCGGCTAAAGAAACGCTTGATAACTCTTTGTAATAATCTTTCAATAACTGCAGCGTTAAAGGTTTTCCTTCTTTCTTTTTACTCAGAGAAAAAACTTTATTGATGTTGCCACCCGAACCAATCGCAATAATGGGCAAACGGCTTTTTGTATTCTTTTTTACATGCTCCTGCATTTCATTCCAATGCTTATCATCAACCATTTCTTTCAACAAACGAATGGTTCCAATGTTAAACGATTCTTTATACACCAGCTTTTCTTCGGAAAAAAAAGTAAGCTCAGTACTACCACCTCCAACATCAATGTATAAATAAGCATGATCCCTGTTCAAATTTTCAGCAATATGATTTTCATAAATAAAAGAAGCTTCTTCATCACCGCTGATAATTTCTATTTCTATGCCCGCTTCCATCTTTACTTTTCGTATAATGTCCTCTCCGTTTATAGCATCACGCATAGCACTCGTAGCACACGCTTTTAAGTGTTTCACCTCGTACACATTCAGTAAATGATTATATGCTTTCATTGTTTGTAAGATCATGCCGGTACGATGTTTCGATATTTCATTTTTTTCAAAAACATCAAAGCCAAGCCGCAAAGGAACACGAATCAGATTCAGTTTGGTGAACTGCGGTTTCTCACCCTCCTCCATCACTTCAGATATCAGTAAACGTGCTGCATTACTTCCAATATCAATAGCTGCTAATTTCAAATCGTAAAATTTTTATAATGAGTTTATGAATGCAATTTTACCCTAATTATAAGTGCTCTTCAGTAAGTTATTACTATTATTTGCCAACTGAAGTCTTTCATGGCATCTTCGTTGTGTCACTCACTTGTACGGCATAGTTTTATTGCATCTTCAGGCTTCTGTTCTAAACTTTTTCTAAAACAGCTACAGGTTTTTCTTCAATGGTTTTTTCTTCTTCTCTCGCTGTTTTTGTATAGAGATATTTATATATCTCAACCTGCGACCGCACTCTTTTTTTTCCTTCTGATGAAACATACATATTAGAAAGATCATTATCAAGCCATCTTGCTTTTACATTATCTTCTAACTGTATATGCAAAATATCCTTCAGTTCTTCTCTTATTTTTTCATCTGTAACAGGCACTGCAGCTTCTATTCTATGATCAAGATTACGAACCATCCAATCGGCAGAAGAAATAAAAACTCTTTCTTTACCACAATTATGAAAGACCAATACTCATGCATGCTCTAAATATTCATCCACAATACTTATTGCTTCTACCGGATGTTTAAATTTTTTATTTTCAACTTTTGCGCAAAGAATACTTCTTATTATCAGTTTCAGTTCAACGCCTGCCATTGCTGCATCATATAACTTGTCAATAAGTATTTCATCGCTAAGCGAATTCAACTTTAAAATTATCCTTGCTTCTTTGCCTGCTTTCGCCTGCTTTATTTCTTTGTCAATTAATTGAAGTAATATTTTACGCATGTTTACAGGACACACGATCAAAGTTGTGCAACTGCGCAAACAGGGAATATTTGTTTTGGGATGTTCAAGAAATTTAAAGATGCGGTTTATATCTGCCATCACACTTCGGTTGCTGCTTAATAACATGTGATCGCCATAAACTTTTGCTGTTTTCTCATTTAAATTTCCTGTGCTTACAAATCCATATTGTATCGTTTTATTCTGAACTCGTTTTTTTATTACACAAACCTTCGCATGAACTTTCATGTTCGGTACACCTATCAACACTTTAACACCTTCTATTTCCAAACGTTCTTTCCATTCTATATTCGCTTCTTCATCAAACCTTGCACGCAGTTCAAGCATAACAACAACTTGTTTTCCATTTCGAACCGCATTTATTAAAGCGTTGACAATTCTTGAATCAGAAGCCAGTCTGTAAGCAGTTATTTTTATCGTGTTCACATGCGGATCCATTGCAGCTTCACGCAGCAGATCAACAACAGGATCAAAAGAGTGATAGGGAAAATGCAGCATAACATCCTGCTTCAATACAACATCTGTAACACGCATAGAATTAGCTAAGGCAGGATGTGTAAAAGGTGTTCTTCTTATTCTTCCATCCGGAAATACATCCGGAAAATTCATGAAGTTTCTGAAGTTATGAATGCGTCCACCCGGAATAATATTATCTCTCCTTGAAAGATTTAAACGCCGCATCAAATATTCCAGTAAACCTGCATCCATTTCTTTATCATAAACAAAACGCACCGTTCTTCCTCTTCTCCTGTTCTTTAATCCATGTTCAATTTTTTGAACAAGTGTAGTAGAGATGTCATTATCAATATCGATTTCTGCATCTTTTGTTACTTTAAAAAGATGCGCATCAAAATGATCATAACCGAAATAAGAAAAGATGTAGGGCAAGTTAAAACGTATAACATCTTCCAATAAAATAATACCATATTCTCCCGGTGGTGAAGGAAGCAAAACAAATCTTCCAAGCACTTTATCAGGCACTTCTATCAAAGCATATTTCTGGTCGTAAGCTGTTGAAGTTTTACGCATAACCACACCCAAAAAAATACTCTTATCATGTAAATAAGGCAGTTGCGGTAAACTTTCTATCATCAAAGGGATGATGTTGCCGCGAACCTTTTCATTAAAATAATGTTTTACAAATTCCTGCTGTTCGGAATTAAGATTTTCCTCCTTAACAAGAAAAATATTTTCTTTAGATAGTTCTTTTAAAATATCCTCCCAGATGCGGTTGAATTCCGTTTGCTGCCGCAGAACGATCATCTGAATCTGATCAAGTATTTCCTGCGGACTTTCTTCAAGATGGAAGTTTGGCTTCTTTCCGCTTAATTCTATCATTCGTTTCAACGTTGCAACACGAACACGAAAAAACTCATCCAGGTTATTTGAATGAATACCTAAAAAACGAATCCTTTCTTTCAGCGGAACAGAAGGATCATTTGCTTCCTGCAACACACGGCCGTTAAAACTAAGCCAGCTTATATCTCTCGGTATCAGGTTTTTCTTCATACATTAATTAATACTATAAAAATAGCAAAGCTTTTAGCCTTTGAGAATTAACTTTCAACATTTACGCCAGTAATAAAAATCAACTATGATCTCAAAAAAATTTGTCTTTTGATTAATTGTCAATTTACTTTTTAAGTAAGATTTTATATTGTGGAGTTGCTTAAAGATGGTGCCTCTCTTAATAAGCCTTTATCTTTGGCCGCATGATGAAATTGAGCAGAATAAAGACTTATCACAGAGGAAAAGAAAGTTGCGAATTTCTATCTGGCCTTAAAAAACAAGCTAAAGGTTCTCAGATGAAACTTTGTGTACTTGCATTTTTAGTTGTAGTAATTGCGACATCAGGATTTTCGCAAACCCCGGTTAATTATCCTCAAAATTATTTTCGTAATCCGTTAGGAATTCCCATTCAACTTGCAGCAAGTTTTGGCGAATTACGTCCCAACCATTTTCACATGGGTTTGGATATAAGAACGCAATCACGTGAAAACCTGCCTGTTTATGCTGTGGCAGATGGTTATGTAAGTCGCGTAAAGATTGAAGAAGGTGGATATGGTAACGGGCTTTATATAATCTATGATAAAGGATATGTAACTGTGTATGCGCATTTGAATGCATTTTATAAACCTTTGGCGGATTATATAAAAACAAAACAATACGAAACCGAAAGTTGGGAACAGGATCTTATAATCCCTGAAGGAATGTTCCCGGTTAAGAAAGGCCAGTTTGTTGCATATAGCGGTAACACCGGTGCTTCCGGTGGCCCGCATCTGCATTTTGAAGTAAGAGATGCGGTAACAGAAAATAATCTTAATCCACAATTATTTGGTTTTGAAATTCCGGATCGTATTGTGCCGGCTATTCATGGATTGTATTGGTACGACAGGCGTTACAGCACTTACCAGGTTGGCCCTAATTCAATTCCAATCAGTGGTGCAGGGGGTAATTATAAAACTGCAAGTAAAGTTGTAAAAGTTGGTTCGCCTGTTATCAGTTTGGGTATGCGAACAACAGATAAAAGTTCTAATTCACCTTTTACTTTGGGTATTTATCATGCAGAATTATGGATGGATGGAACACTTGCCAATATATTTACCATCAATGATTTTAGTTATGATGATACACGTTATATAAATGCTTGTATTGATTATAAGAAATACAGGCAGGATAAGGTTTATATTCAGCATTTATCTGTTTTGCCTGGTAACAAACTGAATATTTTTGAAGGTGGGGGCAAAGGTATTTTATCATTGGATGATGAAGCCGTGCATGATGTGCGCATTGTTGTTGAAGATGTTACAGGCAATACAAGCACCGTTGAGTTTTCTCTTCAGTACGATCCTTCTTTAAAGAAAGATTATATGTTCACGCAAAACAGCGTATCTGTTTATCCGGACAGGGAAAATTTTTTACAGAGTGCGAATGCAAAAGTGCGTTTCAGCCGATTTGCATTTTATGATGAAGTGCCTTTTGTAATGAGTGAACAGGATGCAACAAGCTCAACAGAAGCTTCCCCTCTTATATCTTTATCGAATTATGAAATTCCGGTGCATGATTTTTATACAGTTGATGTAAAAACATCGTTGCCTGCAAATGATGCTTTAAGAAACAAAACGGTTATACAATTAACAACCGGGACTTCTAAAGTTGTTCAAAAAGGAACATGGTCTGGTGATTGGATGCAGGGAAGATTTAATCGTTTGGGCAAGATGCAGTTGCTGGTTGATAATATTCCTCCGCTTATTGTGCCTGTAGGATGGAACAACGGCTCTGTATTTATTTCAAATCCAATAAAAATAAAATGTACCGATAATCTGGATGCGATCGCTTCTTTCAGGGCGGAACTCGATGGAAAGTGGCTGATGTTTTCAAAGAAAGGTGATTACTTCACCTATCATTTCGACGAACATTGTAGCGATGGAAAACATCAGCTTGTTGTAACCGTTACGGACGTAGCAGGGAACGAAACACAAAAAACTTTTGAGTTTGTAAAACGATAAGACTAAACAGGTTCTTTCTTCCGAGATTTCTGTGTAAGCTGTGAGAAAAATTTTTATTCAATTCGAGTAAATTGTAACCATCTTTATCTAAAATAGACCCGATGCGACAGAAACTTAATTTAATAACACTGGGCGTTGATGATTTTAAAAAGTCACTTGATTTTTATGAAAAAGGTCTTGGCTGGAAAAAATCGGATAAAAGTATGGATGATCTGGCATTGTTCCCTTTAGGTGGAATTACGCTGGCTTTATACCCAAGACATGCGCTTGCAGAAGATGTTACTGTAGAATATCAACCTTCGCAATTTCCAGGAATAACATTAGCATATAATACAAAATCTGAAAAAGAAGTAGATGAAGTATTGGAAAGAGTAAAAAGTTTGGGTGCCACGATTATAAAGCCTGCTCAGAAAGTTTTTTGGGGCGGTTACAGTGGCTATTTTAAAGACCTTGACGGTTATGTATTTGAAGTTGCTTATAATCCTTTCTGGGAGTTGGATGAAAATGATAATCTAAAATTATAAAGCAGTAACCTTCTTGCAAATATTTGCACAAAAGAAAATTCAATACTATTACTTTTGTGGCGCATTAATACTGGTCTCGTAGTACAATGGATAGTACGCAAGTCTCCGGAACTTGATATTCCAGTTCGATTCTGGACGAGACCACAGGTTAAACGTACGATTGTTCAATCCTGCCATTTATTTTTATTTGTAGTATGGAACTGCCTAAATTTCACGAAACATTTCAGCCTATATTAGAAGTTCTTAAAGACGGTAAAACATTTACTACAAGAGAATTGATCTCTACTGTAGCAAGAAAATATTATTCCCATTTGGATCCCCAACTTTTAGAACAAAAAACAAAGTCTGGAGAAAACCTGCTTTTCAACCGCATTGCCTGGGGAAAATCTTATTTAAAAAGGGAGGTTTTCTTTCCTTTCCAGAGAGAGGACATGTGAAAATTACACCTAAGGGAATTTCAAATATTTCGAATGTTTCTTTAGATGAAGTGATTGAGAAATCAAGCTTTCTAACTTTTTATAATTCTGAAGATCAAAAAGTAAAGGCAAACGATGCCATTGCAAACTTACAAACTGATTCACCTCAGGATTTAATAGATAAAGGCTTCCTGCAGGTTGAAAGCGCCACCAAATCGGAATTGCTTGAAAGACTTAAGAATATTGATCCATATTATTTTGAAAAGGTTGTTCTGATTCTTTTGCAAAAGATGGGTTATGGGGACTTTGTTGAAACATCTAAATCATCTGATGGAGGTATTGATGGAATTATTAATGAAGATAAACTTGGACTTGATCGTATTTATATTCAAGCAAAGAGATTTACTGAGAATAAGGTTAGAGAAAAAGATATACGAAATTTTATTGGAGCAATGAGTGGCGATACTAATAAAGGTGTTTTTGTTACTACATCTGAATTCGATTCCGGAGCAATAAACAAAGCTAAGCAAGCACATCATAAGATTATATTGATTGATGGAGTCAAGTTAGTTGACTTAATGCATCAATATAACGTAGGTGTTCAAATAAAATCTACATACGAGATTAAGCAGATTGATGAGGATTTTTTCCAAGAGCAATAAAAGTGATCATCGTCCTTCTCACTCCCTTCCCTCTCTTCTGAAAAGCAAATAAGAATAAACACAGGGGATGATCACCATAATAAAAACAACCGATAAGGTGAATACCATGGCAAAAGTAAAAGGTGTAAACAGTGAAACAATGGCTGCGGTTAATCCACCAAAGAACCAAAGTTTGCCTGCAAGATGATGCGTTTTCTTCCAGTTATAATCACTGCTTAAAGTCCAGGGTAAACGGATACCCGCAAAATAATTCGGTTTCAGGTTAGCCATATAATTACCAATAAAAGCAAACATAAAACCGAGCAATGGAAACATGACCCTTTTCATTAATTCTTCATTCTTCACTGAACTTAAAATAATGATCATATTAAGTGCGGCGATAAAAACAACGATAACAACAGCAAGTCTTTTAAAACTTGCAGAAGGAGGTTGGCCTTTTTGTTTGGGATCAATTTTACGTATGTTCAGCATAATCAAATACACCAAAATAGAAACGCCGGATAAAATTCCGCTGCCCAGCCAAAGTGTAGTTTTTCTGTCCATCCGGTCAGGTTTAAAATTGCTGTCAAAATGTACAGGTACAATGTCCGGAATAGAACTCCATATAGCAGCAAGATAGACCAAAGGTGCAAGTGCAATCAGCACAACAATAAGCAAAGAGAGATTTTTGTTTAATGGCATACAAAATAGTTTTATGGTTATTTCTTTTTTGTTTTGAATTTCATGAACCATTTTATTATATCATCCACAACCGTTGTGTTTAAAGAATAATAAATGTATTGTCCCTGCTTAACTGCTTCAACCAACCCTGCCTGCTTCAGCAGATCAAGATGATGCGAAATACTCGGCTTTGAAATATTGAACTGATCAGCAATCTCACCTGCCGTCAGATCTTTCTCCCGCAACAATTCCAGTATATCTCTTCTTGTTTGATCATTCAAAGCCTTAAATAAAATATTCATTCTTTAGACGGTTGTATATTTAGACAAATATCTAAATAAATAAAAATAATTGCAAACCGTTCGTCACAGAATATCTTCAAAAAACATTTGCTTTTACATTCTTTATTAACCCTTCAAAAAAATCTACTTTTGTGCCCTAAAATTTTTCGCATGAATAAAGGACCGGTTTCTCAATTCATTCAGCATCATTACAGGCATTTCAATGCTGCTGCTTTGGTTGATGCTGCAAAAGGTTATGAACAGCATTTGCTTGAAAATGGTAAAATGCTTGTGTCGCTTGCCGGCGCTATGAGCACTGCTGAGTTAGGAATTTCACTGGCAGAAATGATACGCCAGGATAAAGTGCAGATAATCAGTTGTACAGGAGCCAACCTTGAAGAAGATATTATGAATCTTGTTGCGCATAATTCTTACAAAAGAGTTCCTCATTACCGTGATCTTAGTCCGAAAGAAGAATGGGAGCTTTTGGAAGATGGTTATAATCGTGTTACTGATACCTGCATCCCGGAAGAAGAGGCTTTCCGCCGCATTCAAAAACATATTCATAAGATATGGAAAGAAGCTGAAGACAATGGCGAACGCTATTTTCCGCATGAATACATGTATAAATTATTATTAAGCGGCGTAATGAAAGAACATTATGAAATTCCGGTTGAGCATAGCTGGATGATTGCTGCTGCAGAAAAAAATTTACCGATCATCGTTCCCGGTTGGGAAGACAGTACAATGGGGAACATCTTCGCCAGCTATTGCATAAAAGGAGAGTTGAAGCCTTCTACTATGAAGAGCGGTATTGAATATATGATCTTCCTCAGTAACTGGTACCAGGAAAATTGCAGCGGAAAAGGAATTGGTTTCTTCCAGATTGGCGGCGGCATCGCAGGAGATTTTCCTATTTGTGTTGTACCGATGATGTACCAGGATCTTGAAATGCACGAAATTCCGTTCTGGAGTTATTTCTGCCAGATCAGTGACAGCACCACATCGTATGGTTCTTATTCCGGCGCTGTTCCCAATGAAAAAATTACCTGGGGTAAACTTGATATTCACACACCAAAATTTATTGTAGAAAGTGATGCAACCATTGTTGCGCCGCTCATCTTCGCTTATATTTTAGGCTGGTAAAAGAGAAAGTTATTATGTAAAAAGCTGTTCAAAAAAAATTGAACGGCTTTTTTTATTGAAAGATTTTTATGTTACCAGCTTTAGTACTTCGTGGAATCTTCGTTGTGTCACTCACTTGTACATCCGGTTCTTTCATGAGCAAATTTTTTTTGCCGCATGTACAGAAAAACATAGAGAATAAAAAGGGATGATATCTTTTTAAAAGATATCATCCTTAAACTGAAATTT
Source organism: Bacteroidota bacterium (assembly GCA_023440945.1). Classification (GTDB taxonomy): domain Bacteria; phylum Bacteroidota; class Bacteroidia; order Chitinophagales; family Chitinophagaceae; genus JAEZRL01. The sequence continues at coordinate 133 of JAEZRL010000451.1, read as the reverse complement.
TCAAAATCATTAGTATTTACCAGATCAATCAGAGATAAGTATTTTATAAAAACCAATACTGTTCATATTTCTCTGCATCTGTCATAGGTTTAGCAACGAGGCTCTCAGTTACTTTATTCAATTCGTGTACCTT
>JAEZRL010000423.1 GCA_023440945.1 Bacteroidota bacterium | reverse complement strand
ATACTTAACAGATCTGGTGTGAAGCCAGGCCAGGGATGATCTGAAATGGTTAGTACAGAACCATCTAAAAAAGTTTGTATCTCATAAACTTCCTGGGCGGGAATATAAATATCATCCTTCCTGAATTCCATTTCAATGCCCAACTTTTGAAATTTTTCAGGTATGATTCCCAGATGTTCAATGCCGGCATTTTTTATCGTGATCTCACTTTGCGTCATTGCTGCCATTCCAATAAAACTTCCCACTTCAATCATATCCGGCAGCATCTTGTGTTCTGTTCCGCTCAAATATTTTACACCTTCAATTGTTAATAAATTACTGCCAATGCCACTGATCTTAGCACCCATTGCATTCAACATTCTGCATAGTTGCTGTAAATAAGGTTCACAAGCGGCATTGTAAATGGTTGTAATTCCTTCCGCCATTACCGCAGCCATTACAATGTTTGCTGTGCCGGTAACAGAAGGTTCATCCAATAACATATAACAACCTTTCAAGTCCCCGACTAATTGAAAAAAATGTTGTTTTTCATCAAATTCAAATCTTGCTCCTAGTTTTTCCAAACCAATAATGTGTGTATCCAATCTTCTTCGGCCAATTTTATCACCGCCCGGTTTTGGAATATATGCTTTTTTGAAACGGGCCAGCATAGGGCCTGCAATCATTACAGAGCCTCTTAATCTTCCACTTTTCTTTCTGAATTCTTCCGATCCAAGGTAATCAGGATCTACTTCATCTGCCTGGAAAATGCAGGTATGCCGGGAAGGCCTTTCTATTTTCACACCCACGTTTTCAAGTAGTTCTATCAGCAGGTTTACGTCAAGTATATCGGGGATATTTTTTAGGGTAACTTTTTCAGGCGTTAACAGTACTGCAGAAATAATTTGCAGTGCCTCATTTTTTGCACCTTGCGGCTCTATTTCGCCTTTAAGTTTTATCCCTCCTTTTACCTGGAAAGAAGCCATAACATTTATTTGAGGTGACGAGTTACTTTCATGATTAAAACCACTTTATCAATACAAAAAGTTGAAAGAATAACTAGATAAAAACATCCAACTTTTTCAGAAATTATGCAATCTTCTAACTTCTATTTTTCTCCTTAACCATACATTTCTTCTCTTAACTGCTTAACGCGATCGTCGGTTATATAATCATCAAACGTGGTTAAACGATCAATGATGCCATTAGGCGTTAATTCGATAATGCGATTTGCAACGGTTTGCACAAATGTATGGTCGTGACTTGTAAGCATCACCACACCCGGAAACATCTGGCAGCCATCGTTAAAGCTTTGAATACTTTCGAGATCAAGGTGATTGGTTGGCTGATCAAGCATAATAAGATTAGGGTTTTGCAGCATCATCCTGCTTATCATGCATCTTACTTTCTCGCCACCGCTGAGTACGTTTGTTTTCTTTTGAATATCATCCCCGCTGAATAACATCTTGCCTAAAAATCCTCTCAAGAAAGGTTCATCCGCATCCGTAACATGCGCTGGAACAAACTGCCGCAACCAATCAATCAGTGTTAATCCTTCTTCAAAAAACTCGCTGTTCTCTACTGGTAAATATGCTTTTGTTATGGTTGTTCCCCATTCGTATTTGCCGGTATCAGCTTCTTTGTTTCCGTTGAGAATTTCATAGAAATTGGTAACAGCTAAAGGGTCACGGCTTAAGAAAGCGATCTTATCACCTTTATTGATGCTGAAAGTTACTTTATCAAACAACTTTCGGCCTTCTACTGTGCTGCTAAGGTTTTCAACATTCAGGATTTGATTGCCCGGTTCGCGTAAAGGTTGAAAGATAATGCCGGGATATTTTCTGTTCGAAGGCTCAATTTCTTCTATCGTTAATTTTTCCAAGGCCTTCTTTCTTGAAGTTGCCTGTTTACTCTTTGATGCATTTGCACTAAAACGGGCAATAAAGTCGAGCAAAGCCTGGCGTTTTTCTTCAACCTTTTTATTCTTGTCGGTAATCTGTCTTGCCATCAACTGTGAAGACTCGTACCAGAAAGTATAGTTACCCGTAAAGATTTTTATTTTAGCCCTGTCCACATCCGCTACGTGTGTACATATCTGGTCTAAAAAGTGACGGTCGTGGCTCACCACCAACACAATATTCTGGTAATCGGCTAAAAAATTCTCCAGCCAACCAATGGTTTCAATATCCAAACCATTCGTAGGCTCATCCAATAATAAAATATCAGGATTGCCAAACAGAGCCTGTGCAAGCAATACACGCACTTTTAAATTTGCGGGAATATCCTTCATCAAACTTTGATGATATTCTTCTTTCACGCCCAAACTGCTTAACAAACTCGCTGCATTGCTTTCCGCTTCATAACCCCCCATTTCACCAAATTCTCCTTCCAGTTCCGCAGCCTTCATGCCATCATCTTCCGTAAAATCTTCTTTTGCATAAATGGTTTCGCGTTCGTGCATCACTTCCCATAATTTCTTATGGCCCATCAGCACCGTATTCAACACATGAATATCATCAAACTCATACTGGTTCTGTTTTAGCACCGCCATACGCTCACCGGGCGTAATTTCCACCGTGCCTTTGTTCGGTTCGATTTCTCCGCTTAATATCTTTAAAAAAGTAGATTTGCCTGCGCCGTTTGCTCCAATAACGCCATAACAGTTACCCTGAACAAAGTTCAGGTTCACTTCATCAAACAAAACGCGTTTTCCATAGGCGAGTGTAACATTCTTAACACTTATCATGCTGTAGCTCCTTCATTTTTTCGAGCCGCAAAAGTAGCAAAATAGGGGCAAGCTGCCACATTTGAAACTGTTATAAAAAATGCTGACCGTATTAACTGCCAAACCTGGATAGAAAACAAATTATATTGTTAGGTCACTCGAAAGATTATTTGCATGAATAAAATATGAATTTCAAAAGAACTTGTATTATAAAAAGCAAATTGTATATTCGATAAAAATAATTGTCATTTTTACACGAAAAATGACAATTGCGTGAAGGATGTGTCTTGAACGATTGCTTTATAAGAGATGATGAGGGAAGAAATATTTGCAGAAACAGAAGCTGCATAAAGAACAGAACGTATAAGAGCGCGACGCAAGTAAAGTTTAATAGCAGCACTAGAGCTTAGTTCAAAAAATTTATAATCATACACCAAAACACTGCATGCTTTATGAAAAAGTTTTTCCTGTTTTTTTCATTATTGTTTTTTTCCTGTTTTTTATATGCGCAGAACAGCATTGAGCTGCGGCCTGATTCTGCTAAAACAACCATCAGCAAATACATTTATGGTCATTTTGCCGAGCACCTGGGCCGCTGCATCTACGGTGGTTTTTATGTAGGCGATACGAGTAAAATTCCGAACACAAATGGTGTGCGGAATGATGTGGTTGCTGCATTACGCAAACTGAAAATCCCTCTACTACGTTGGCCGGGTGGTTGCTTTGCCGATACCTATCATTGGAAAGATGGTGTTGGTCCGAAAGATAAACGCCCAACAATGGTTAATAAATGGTGGGGAGGTGTTACAGAAAACAACAGCTTTGGTACACATGATTTTTTGAATATGTGCGAATTGCTTGGGGCAGAACCTTACCTGGCCGGTAATGTTGGTAGCGGTACGGTTCAGGAATTAGCGGACTGGGTGCAGTATGTGAACTTTGATGGTAAAAGCCCAATGTCTGACTGGCGGCGGCAAAATGGAAGAGATGAAGCGTGGAAGGTGAAATTCTGGGGCATAGGTAACGAAGCCTGGGGTTGCGGTGGAAATATGAGACCGGAATATTATGCGGATATCTATCGCAAGTATGCAACGTTTATAAGTGACTGGAACAATAGCGGCGGATTAATGCGCATTGCTTCCGGTGCAAGTGATGCAGATTATAACTGGACGGAAACGTTGATGAAAAATATTCCGCTTAATATGTTAGGCGGTTTGGCTGTGCATCATTATTCCATTATAGATTGGAACCATAAGAGTTCAGCCACTGATTTTTCCGAGCAACAGTATTTTACTACGCTCAAAAGTGCATTGTTAATGGATGAACTTGTTCGCAAGCATGGAGCTATAATGGACAAATATGATCCTCAAAAAAAGATAGCAATGGTAGTGGATGAATGGGGCGGATGGTATGATGTGGAAGAAGGAACCAATCCCGGTTTTTTATACCAGCAAAATACAATGCGGGATGCAATGATCGCCGGCGTTACGCTGAATATTTTTAATAATCATGCAGACAGAGTGCGGATGGCGAATCTGGCGCAAACTATAAATGTATTGCAGGCTGTGATATTGACTAATGAAGAAAAAATGCTGTTAACGCCAACTTATCATGTAATGGAAATGTACAACGTGCACCAGGATGCAAAGCTGATACCCATAAAGGTCAAGAGTGAAGATTATGTGTTAGGTAATGATAAGTTACCCGCAGTTTCTGCATCAGCTTCTATTGATTCGCTTGGGCGTACACATATATCCCTGGTGAATATTGATGCTAAGAAAAGTAAGCAGGTAACAATTGACATCAAAGGCATAAAAGCTGGTTCGCTTAATGGACGGATATTAACATCCGACAAATTGCAGAATTATAATTCGTTTGAAAATCCTAATAAAATAACACCTGCTGATTTTAAGGATGTAAATATAAAAGGCGATATGCTGAGCGTGAAAATACCGCCATTTTCAGTTATAGTATTGGAGTTGAAGTAAGGATAAAAGGTTTGAAGTTTGAGATACACTAATCATGAACAGGAATAGTAGGTTTTTCAGCTTCTTAAACTTTCTACTCTTACCTGCCAAAAGCTTTAATTTTATTTTATTTCTTTATAATCAGTCTAAATTCATGCTAACCTAAAAAGATCATCATGAGTTCACGCCGCGATTTTATCCAGAAACTAACCGCTACCGCTTTTGCATATCCTTTGGTCAGTGGTTTTGCTTCACCAAATTTTGTTAACGTGAAAAATAAGAATTTTGACGACTCCTTGCTTCGTGTTGCAATTATGGGATTAGGTGGATATGGAACACGTGTTGCCGAAGCCATGCGTTCATGTACTAAAGCAAAACTGGTTGGGGCAATAAGCGGAACACCTTCCAAGCTAAAAGACTGGCAAAGCAAGTACAATATACCGGAGAAGAATTGTTATAACTACGAGAATTTTGACGCAATAAAAAACAATCCTGACATTGATGCTGTATATGTAATCACACCAAATGCTTTGCATCATGATGAAGTGATAAGAGTAGCAAAAGCAGGCAAACATGTCATTTGCGAAAAGCCGATGGCAATAAATGCAAAGCAGGGGCAGGAAATGGTGGATGCGTGTAAAAAGGCAGGTGTTAAATTATTGGTTGGTTATCGTATGCACTTTGAGCCACATACATTGGAAGTAATAAGAATGCGTAAAGACGACGAGTTTGGGCAAATAACTTTTTTCCAGGGCTTAAGTGGTTTTGTTATAGGCGATCCCAAACAATGGCGTTTGAATAAAGGTTTATCCGGTGGCGGTGCGATGATGGATATCGGAATTTATTCTGTTAACGGTGCACGATACATGGTAGGCGAGGAGCCGATGTGGGTTACGGCGCAGGAAACAAAAACGGATCCGCAAAAATTTAAAGAAGGTGTGGATGAAACAATTATGTTTCAATTTGGTTTTCCTAACGGTGCAGTGGCATCCTGTTTATCCACTTACAACATGAATAATCTCGACCGTTTCTTTGTGGATGGAAAAAATGGCTGGGCTGAATTATATCCTGCTACAGGTTATGGACCAATCCAGGGAAGAACAAATAGAGGTGAATTGAATCAGCCTGTCGTTACACATCAAACAGTTCAAATGGATGAAATGGCGGATATAATTTTACGAGGAAAAAAACCAGTGGTACCGGTAGATGGCGAAGAAGCTGTAAAAGACCTCAAGATTATAGATGCAATTTATGAAGCGGCAAGAACAGGAAAGAAAATCAATCTGGAAGTATAAGAAATAAAAATTCTGAAACCAGAAGTAGCGATCCTTTGAAAAGGAATGACTAAATGATCAATAACTTAAATGTGTCTCTGCATAAATATAATAGCAGAGACACAGCCTTATCTTTAATTATGCTTCTTTCTTCACTTCTGTCTGCTTTGCATTTCTTGGCTTTGCAGGACGGCTTTTGCCGAAAGAACCTTTGAATATTTTTCCTTTTTTTGTTTTTTTATCACCTCTTCCCATAAAAATTTTTTTTGTGTTTGAATATTTTAGTGCTGCAAAAATGCGAAATTATTTCCAAGCACCAACAACAAAAAAAGCAGAAGGTATGACTTCTGCTCTTCTTCAAGGCAAGGCCTAAAATAAATTGCTGGGTAAACTTAAATTTTTGCAGATAGTTCTTTACCGGCTTTAAAACGTGCTACTTTCTTAGCTTTAATTTTAATCGCTTCGCCGGTTTTTGGGTTGCGGCCCGTACGTGCATTGCGTTTTGACACAGAGAATGTACCGAAACCAACTAATGTTACTTTTCCGCCACCTTTAAGGGTTTTAGTAACTGCGGTTACAAAAGAGTCAAGGGCTTGGTTTGCCTGGGATCTTGTGATGCCTGCATCGTCAGCGATTTGGGCAACCAATTCAGCTTTGTTCATAGTGGAATTTTTTCAAGTGATTTACTATGAGACAAATATATCGGCTTTTATTAATCAGCAAAATAAAAAACGATAAAAGTTACGCACAGTTGTTAGCTGTAACCCTTATACAGTCTGCATTTGCACATAACGTTCTTTTTAAACTCTTTTTTGTGAAAAACTTTTTTTTGAAAAATAGTTGTCAATGGCTATGCAATCTTTCTTCATCATTTCAGGTATTTACTTTCAAAATCAAGTTTTTTGAGGCCTGATTTTATTTCAGGAATATTCATAAACAACTTCCACAACAAGCCTGTTCTGTAATTTTCTATCATCACAATAATTGGTCCCTGGTCAATAGCCAGATGCGAAGTAGCGTACCAGTTTTGAGTTTCATTAAATGCATCTGTAAAACCGTATTTGCTCCATATTTTATCTCCTAAATCATAATAAAAATGTTTTAATGCTGCCATTGATTGTTCGGGTGTATAGGGAAAAGAAGATAAAGCTGCGGTAGGCGTTATGGTTCCAAAATCGTTTGTTGGTGAATGTGCATTGTAACCGTTATATGTATCACTTGCGGTTAAGCCCCAGCAATTTTCGCCATAACCTTTAAAATGTTTTGGGTTATCAACACAATATTTATAGTTGATCAAAGTATGGTTTTGAACCTGCTGCCAATAATCTGCATACCTGTCTTTTAATGAATGGGGATCGAGACCGAGGTAGCTATAGTGTTCAAAGAATAAAGGGCCACCATAATCAAAACCAAGCGGAAGCGTGATATCGTAGAATTTTTTTCCATTAATAAAAAAATTGCTCACAGCCCAACAATTATGATACGGTTTTTCACTGATGGCATAAGTGGGAGAAGATGCTGCAAGAATATAGGTGATCAACGTTTCGTTGTAACCCCGCAATTCAAAGTTCATACTCCAGTCGTTATTAGGGCTCCAGTGCCAGTATAAAAGATCAAGACCGCCCCGTGTATGCCAGTTCCATTCTGCACCTTCCCATAGCCAAGTAATGCGGTTGCGCAAATCCTGTTCTTCATTTATATTGGCATTGAAGTATTCTCTTGCGCATAGTAAACCTTCAAATAAAAAGGAAGTTTCTACAAGATCAGCGCCATCATCTTTCCTGCTGAAAGGAATTGTTTTGCCTGTTGCACCATTAAGCCAGTGCGGAAAAATGCCGTGATAGGCATCGGCTTTTAAAAGAAAGTTTACCATCTTTCTTAGTCTTGCCACAACTGAATCTCTTGGCACCCATTTTCTTTCTGCAGCAACGATCATTGCCATGATACCAAAACCGGTTCCGCCTGTTGTTACCACTTCATCACCATAATCATAAGCCACATTACTGCGCTCTCTTGCCATAGCGCTTATGGGATGACCAAAATCCCAAAAGTAATTGAAGGTTTGCTTTTGCACCAATTCGAGCAAAGCGGTATCAGATAAATTTTTTGGACGTTTTGCGGGATCGAAATTTGCTTCGGCAGCTTTGTTTTTTTGTGCCATTCCGCTTATAAAAAAAGAAAGTAACAGCACAAAAACCAGCAGTGTTTTTTTCATACGGAAAGTTTAGCAGGCAAGTTTAACGTTTTTGTTGAAGACAGATGTAATAAAATAAAGTTGTGGGAAATAAATTTTGAAATAGATTATAAAAAAATAATAAGCTGAAGAATCATTATAATAACAGAAAGCTTTTGATGAATTAAGTTCAGAACGCTGAAGGGAGTGACACAACAGCGGATGAGTAAGGTTATGCAGTTGGTTACAAAAAATAATTTTATAAAAAAGAACAGCAACAATTAAATGAGCAAAATGAAAAGTGCTGTTGATTGCAGTCATGTTTTATTGCAATAAATTTTGTAAACTTTACATATCATTCACTCAAAACAATCAATTATGCGAACAGTAGCAGAAATATTAGCAGCTAAAGGCAGACAGTTCAATTACATTGATACCTGTGTAACCGTGCGGGAAGCGCTTTCTTTAATGAAGAGCGAGAACTTTAGTTATGTTATTGTAACACATAATGGCAAATATGCCGGAATTTTTTCTGAGCATGATTATGCCCGTAAAGTGATATTGATGGATAAAAATTCTGCTACAACTTTAGTGCGGGAAGTGATGACTGCAGACCTGCCTATGATTACAAGCAAGGATGCGGGAGAACATGCCATGCGGCTTATGAATATGCACAAAACCCGTTATATTCCTGTATTTGACGATTTTGAATTTAAAGGTGTTGTAACTATTAATGACCTGATGCGTGAAGCGATTGCTGATGCAGAAATACATAAAAACAAAATTGCCGGAGAAACGGCGGAAGTATTTGATTATTGAATAACGACTTCCCTGATCATTTTTTCTCCCATTGCTTCGTTTACCCGTTCGATGATTTTATCTTTTTGATAAAGTAGTTCGTTTTTTAACGGGCCAACGTTTGTGCGTATAAAAAGTGTTTGGTTAATGATCTGAATTTTGTCCGTGTATTTTGCAATGGTCTTGCCCATTAGCTGCTCCCACAAATCTTCGATCTGTAATGCACGAATGCCGTTTTTAAGATTACTTTTATTAAGAAAATCTTTCATTGCGTCGCCAATGTGCAGTTGTGCCATGAGGTAAAGATAGGTAAGCAATAAGTCTTGTGGAGTAAAGCGAGATTATTTAAAAAAAAATTGCCCTTCGTTCTCTTATTATAGATAAAGAACGAAGGCATTGGATCTGGAATTATTTACAAAAAGTCCTTACTGGTTACCCTGCATGATATTCATGTCTGCGCCGTTGTTTTGATCTGCTCTTGTGTTTCTACGTTTGAATAAAGTTGCATCGAACTTACCAAAACGGTAAGAGAAATTTAAACGAACTATTTGTGCATCTCTGCGGCGTTCAAGCGTTTGATAATAATAATTTGTTTCAGAATAAGTGCTGTATAACTGCGTTCTGAAAATGTCATTCATACTGAGCGTAAGGGATGCACTGTTGCCGCCTTTCCACGTCCAGTCTTTCTTCACAGCCATGTCAAAACCATATCGTGGATTGATGTAACCTTGTGCACTTCCAATATCTCCTCCGCCAAAACCACCACGAAATCCACGACCACCACTGTTAGGAGGCAAAACCGTTTTAGCCTGGTAATTTCCGGAAAACTGGATAGAAAAACCTTTTGGTAATTTAAAGTTGTTATTCATCTTCGCAAACCAGCTAAAGCCTTCGTTTGATAAACCTGCCTGTATATTTTTTTGATTGATCTTTGAGTTGAAGAAGTTTACATTTAAAGTAAGATCCCAGATCTTTACAAGCGTTATCCGGTTTGTTAATTCCAATCCGTAAATAATACTGTTGTTTGCATTTACATACGTGTTGTAAAAAATGTTTGAATCAGGATGATTAACGGAATCGCGATAAGTATATCTTGTTATAAGATCGGTTGAATATTTAAAGAAAGCAGTTGCCAGAAAGTTAGCACCTTTTTTATAATTGTTATCGTAAGAAAACTCAAATGAATTAGTAAACTCAGGCTTTAATGCGGGATTGCCAATGTTGATGTTTTGTGGATCGCTTATATCAATAATCGGCGATAACTGGAAGAAGTTAGGACGATTGATCCTTCTTGAATAATTTATCTGTAAATCCTGTTGATCTGTAAGCCGGTAAGTAACAAAAGCACTTGGGAATAAACTAATTGGATAATCTACTTTAAAAGATGTATCTTTTAGCAGATCCGTACCATGATAATTGGAGCTTTCTGCCCGTAAACCCAATTGGTAATTCCACTTTTTTAATTTCAACGAATAAGTGAAATAAGCCGCGTAAACCTGGTCGTTGAATTTGTATTTACTTGTTATGCTTGGGTCAAGAACGTATTTATTAATGCTGTCAATATTTATGTATTGATCGCTTTCATTCGTGTAATCACGTATTGCTGCTCTTACGCCGGCCTCAATTTTCGTTTTATCGTTTATCTGGTTCTCATAATCACTTTGCATCGTAATGAATTTATTAGAACCATTGCCCAAAGTTCGTCTTAGGTAAGGCGGAAATTTAGAAACGTTATCAGGCAGGAATGTATAAGTGTTAAGATCGGTGTTATTACCATTTGTGCTTGAATTATAATTAATATCTGCCGTA
>JAEZRL010000406.1 GCA_023440945.1 Bacteroidota bacterium | reverse complement strand
GGAGTTAACAGGATGGAGTCCTTTTATTCCCGGCGATGAAAACAGTTCAAGCCTTCCTGTCGGTGCTTTAACTTATAAGTTTATTAATACAGGTTCAAAAACCGTCAACGCTGTTTTTTCTTATAATGCAAAAAATTTTCTCCAGATCGAAAAAGGCAAGAATGCTATTCTTCCTTATAAAAATGGTTTTATTCTTTCAGAAAAGGGAAGTGCAGATAAACCTTTTTTAAAAAGTGATTTTGCCATTTTTACAAATGATGATAACACTGTTGTTGATCATTGCTGGTTCCGTGGTGGTTGGTTCGATCCGCTTACGATGGCATGGAACACTGTAAAAAATGGAGAAATAAAAAAAGCAGAACCGGTGGAAGAAGGTGCACCTGGAGCATCGTTATATGTTCCTTTCCGTTTAGCTGCCGGCGCTGAGAAATCTATTCGCGTTTATATAGCCTGGTATGTTCCTGATTCTGATCTCACTTTTGGTACGGCGATAAAAAAAGAAGCTGATTGCGATCCGGCTTCAGGTTGCTGCACATCTCCTTCGCAACTCCAGCTTGATCCTTACGACAAAGATTTTGACGGGCCCTTTTATAAACCCTGGTACAGCAGCCAGTTCAATAATATAAAAGAAGTTTGTTCATTCTGGCAAAATGAATACGATCGGTTACATAAAAACACTTCTCTTTTCAGTAAAACTTTTTATGCAAGTACGCTTCCACCGGAAGTAATGGAAGCAACTGCATCTAACTTAAGCATTCTTAAATCACCTACTGTTTTACGTCAATACGATGGAAGGTTATGGAGTTTTGAAGGATGTGGCGATACATGGGGTTGTTGTCATGGTTCCTGTACACATGTTTGGAATTACGCACAGGCAATCCCGCATCTTTTTCCAAAGCTTGAGCGAAGTTTACGGCATACTGAATTTTGTGAAAGCCAGAACAAGGAAGGTCATCAAAACTTTCGTTCTGTATTACCGATAAAACCTGCAGATCATAATTTTTATGCGGCTTCTGATGGACAATTAGGCGGTATAATGAAAGTGTACAGAGAGTGGCGTATTGGTGGTGATAAGAACTGGTTAAGCAAGATGTACCCCATGGTAAAAAAGAGTCTTGATTATTGCATACAAACCTGGGATCCCGGTGAAAAAGGTATTATTGAAGAACCGCATCACAACACTTATGATATAGAATTTTGGGGAGCTGATGGTATGGGCACAAGCTTTTATCTCGGCGCTCTTTCTGCTATTATTGCGATGGGAAATTTTTTAGGAGATGATGTAAGCCGTTACAAACAGTTACTTGAGAAAGGAAAAGAATACATCGAAGCTTCGTTGTATAACGGGGAATATTTTTTCCAGGAAATAAAATATACAGGATTAAACGCACCTAACCCGGTTGAAGCATCTGAACGTTCATTTGGTGGAGAATATTCGGCAGAAGCAAAAGAATTATTAGAGAAAGAAGGGCCTAAATACCAGTATGGAAAAGGTTGTTTATCAGATGGAATTTTAGGTATGTGGATCGCTGAAATGTGCGGGCTAAAAACGGTTGTCGATGCAGACAAAGTAAAAAATCATTTGCTCTCTGTTCATAAATACAATTTGAAAAAAGACCTCACTGATCATGCAAATCCGCAGCGTCCATCTTATGCTTTGGGTAATGAAGGCGGGTTGCTTCTTTGCTCCTGGCCAAAAGGCGGAAAATTATCGCTTCCTTTTGTTTACAGCGATGAAGTGTGGACGGGCATCGAACACCAGGTTGCAGCGCATTTAATGCTTATGGGAAAAGTGAATGAAGGATTGGAAATTGTAAGAGTAAGCCGTGATCGTTACAATGGAAAAGTGCGTAATCCTTTCAACGAGTATGAATGCGGTCATTGGTATGCAAGAGCGCTTTCAAGTTACGGTTACCTGCAGGCATTGACAGGTGTCCGCTATGATGCAGTAGATAAAACTTTGTATGTTGATTCTAAGATCGGCAATTTTGTTTCTTTTCTTTCAACAGAAACAGGTTTTGGAACGGTTCGTTTTTCGAACGGAAAAGCTTCGTTGCAGGTTGTATATGGCAACATTCCGTTATTAAAAACAGTTGTTGAAGTTTAAGCGATCAATCAATATAAATAATTAATCCGCTATTCTATGTGTTGGTTTAGGAAAACCGGGACGAAAAGCAACAAGGCTTTTTATATCAATACCACTTTTTGTTACCAGGCTTATTTTTTCAATAGATGAACGGATAATGTTCTCCAGGTTTTCAGGTTGTGTTTGTACTCTTGCATTTATCAAAACAGATGCTTTATGCGATGGATAGGGTGAAGGGTTATCACAACAACCGGAAGTTGTATAACTTATTTTATATTGTTCGTAACCATCATCAATAAAATATTTGATATGACCAATTATTGATTGTTGTTCTTTTAAATTGTTGTAAATGTCTTCAGTTAATTGCATTATCACTTTACTAACCGGGAGTTTTTTACTGTTTATAATTAATGATGCATCTAACCATGCCAACTGCATTTCACCTTCGCCATATAAGTTATAATCAAGCTCCAATGATCGCCTGTGTATTACTTCTTCTATCCTGAATAAACAGGAAAGCCATTGCTGAATACTTCCTGGTTCTAATGAATTTTGACGCAATATTTTTTTATCTGGATATTGTGTTTTGATAAATACTTCTACCTGCAGCGCTTGTTCAGCAGTTAAAAGATCAGCTTTGTTCAATATCAGTATATCCGCTTCTTCTATCTGTTTTTGAAAAATATAACGAACATTATCATTGCTGAAAGAAGAAACGCCTTTAATAAGGGCATGTAAAAAAGAAGCATCTGCGAATACAGAAATTACAATGTTTATTTTGGGATAAAGCTGCGCCAAAGGTTTGGCAACTGTTGCAATAATATCTGTGCAGGAACCAACCGCTTCTGCAAATATAATTTGGGGTGAAGTTTCTTTTTCAAGGCGATAAAGCGATTGAAGAAACTGATCATAATTACAGCAAAAACAACCATTTTGCACTTCATTATAAGGTATCAAAGAATTTTGTATGAAAAGGCTATCCACGAGCATGTTTCCCTGGTCGTTTGTAACAACAGCAACCCTTGTGTTATTCTTTAAAAGTTGCTTACAGGCTTGCTGAATAGCAGTTGTTTTACCGCTTCCTAAAAATCCGCCAATTAAAAATAATTTCATAGCTTAAAGATAAGCTTTGAAGGATAGTAAGGTTGTGAAGATGGAAAAGTGCTGGTATTATTTGATCTTTATGAATGGTATAATTTCGAAACTTTTGTAATAACTGATCAATTGCTGAAGCATAGACAACCGTATAAGTGAGTGACACAACGAAGATGATAGTAGCAATACAGCTTAGTACAATAAGTTCTCTTATAAAAATTTGAACGGCTGCAAATAATTACTTTGATTTGAAGAATGATAATGATGCAACTTCTTTTCAAATCGTTTGCTTTTATTTCATTTCTTTTTGTTTCGTCGTGCAAAACCGATAGTGATACTTCTGCAGCACCTGTTGTAATTACAGATACAACTTTTATCAATCCTTTATTGCCTTCCGGTCCTGATCCGTGGGTGATTCAGAAAGACAGCTTTTATTATGTTACCCACACATTTGGTAACCATATTGCAATCTATAAAACGAGCCGGATGTCGGGATTGAAAAATATAACGCCTGTTACAGTTTGGACTCCTCCTGCAACTGGTTTATATTCAAAACAAATATGGGCACCGGAACTGCATTATCTTAATGGCAAATGGTATATTTATTTT
>JAEZRL010000386.1 GCA_023440945.1 Bacteroidota bacterium | reverse complement strand
CTATGGTATTGATATGCGTATTCATATTCCCTCAAATACTCTGTTTACTTATCCTGATATTTCCATTATTTGCGGCGATGTTATCACCCTTAATAATTATGATTACAATGTTTTAAACCCAACGGTTATTATTGAGATTCTTTCTCCATCAACAAAGAATTATGACCGCGGTGAAAAGTTTAAACTTTACCGCGATATACCAACTTTGAAGGAATATGTTCTTGGTGATTCTGAAAGTATTCACATAGAAGCTTTTCGTTTAAATGAGAAAAATCACTGGGAGCTTGAAGAATACGATGATATTACTAATTCACTCCAGCTCCAATCTATTCACGAATCTATCGTTCTTTCTGATATTTATAACGGAGTGAAAATCGAAAACTAATTCTTCCGCAACTAACCCTATTTTTACCATCTTCAATTAAATCGCAACTTGAAAAAGATTTTTACGCTGCTTTTTTTGTTCTGCTTTTTTTATTCGTTCAGCCAAAAGAAAAATGAAGCATTCCAGTATCACATTAAACGAGCAGTATCCCCCATCGTGATTGATGGCATCATGGATGAAGAGGCGTGGCAGCAAGCGCAAACAGCAACCGATTTTTTTATGGTTCTTCCCATGGATACCAGCAAGGCACAGGTACGTACAGATGTGAAAATAACTTACGATAATCAGAATCTTTATCTGATTGCTGTTTGTTACAATGCGCTTCCAGGTCCTTATATGGTTGAATCTTTAAGACGTGATTTTAATTTCGGTAAGAATGATAATTTTCTTTTGTTCATGGATCCTTTCGACGATCAGACAAATGGTTTTTCTTTTGGAGCAAATGCTGCAGGTGCACAATGGGATGGCATCATGTACGAAGGTGGCGCTGTTGATCTTAGCTGGGATAACAAATGGTATTCTGCCGTAAAAAATTATCCTGATAAATACATATTTGAAGCTGCTATTCCATTTAAAACCATCCGTTATAAAAAAGGCATAACAAGGTGGGGAATTAACTTCAGTCGTAATGATCTTAAAACAACTGAAAAGTCAAGCTGGGCGCCGGTTCCGCGACAATTTCCTACGGCTTCACTTGCCTATACCGGAACATTGGTTTGGGATCAACCACCACCGGAAGCAGGCTTAAATGTTTCTGTTATTCCTTATGCATTGGTTGGTTCTGAGAAAGATTTTATTACACACAACAAAACGGTTTACCACAAAGATCTGGGTGTTGATGCAAAAATTGCCCTTACTTCTTCACTCAATTTAGACCTCACGGTGCATCCCGATTTTTCGCAGGTAGAAGTAGATAAACAGGTTACAAATCTCAGCCGCTATGAATTATTTTTTCCTGAAAGAAGGCAGTTCTTTTTAGAGAATGCAGATCTCTTTGCCAACTTTGGTTACGATAATATACGGCCTTTCTTTTCAAGAAGAATTGGTTTAGGTGTGCCAATAGAATATGGTGCGAGACTGAGTGGTAAACTGAATAAAAACTGGCGTATCGGTGCGATGTTTATGAGAACAGGAAAGGTGGATGATCTCGATCTTCCTGATCAGAGTTTTTCGGTTGTGGCTTTGCAACGTCGGGTATTTTCACGTTCAAACATTAGGTTTCTTTTTATTGATAAAGAATCTTTAAACTATCATCCCAATCCTGATTCCGTAAAATATAAGTATTCAGCCTACAACAGGAATATTGGGTTTGAGTATAATCTCGCATCTTCCAATAATATGTGGACGGGCAAAGCTTTGTTTCTGAAATCATTCAGTCCGGGAAAGAGTTCAAAAGATTTCGTACACGCAGCAAATCTTCAATACAGCAGTAAATATTGGTTACTGCTATGGCGACATGAATTTGTTGGCAACAATTATATGGCAGAAGCAGGTTATGTGCCAAGAAGAAACTATATCAAACTCAATCCGCAGATAACAAAATATTTTTTCCCTAAAGGAGGTGCTGTATTAAGTCATGGCCCACAGTTCAATTCAATCAATTATTTTGATGAACATTTCAATCAAACTGACAATCAAAACATCTTATCTTATCTTGTAACGTTCCGAACTAAGGCAACTTTAACCGGGCTTGTTAGTCATGATTATGTTCGATTATTACAACCCTTCGATCCAACTAATCTTGGCAAGGATTCTCTGTTAGTTGGAACAAAACACCATTGGAATACAGCAGGATTTGATTTTGTTTCGCAGCCGCAAAAATTATTTACTTATACTTTATCTGCCCGTGCAGGTGGTTATTATGCAAATGGTTCTTACCGCAATTTTGCAACTGAATTAGGTTATCGTTTCCAACCTTATGTAAGTGTTGCTTTGAGTGGAAGTTATAATAACATCAACTTACCTCAACCTTGGGGCAATACAACATTTTGGTTGATTGGGCCACGGCTCGATGTTACGTTCACCAATAAACTTTACTTCACAACTTTTATTCAATACAACGAACAACTTAAAAATGTAAACCTAAATACACGTTTGCAATGGCGGTATAAACCCGCATCTGATTTTTATCTTGTTTATACCGATAATTATTATCCTGCACCATTTTCTGTACGGAATCGTGCTTTTGTTTTGAAGTTTAATTATTGGTGGAATTTGTAAACGGCGTTGAATGTTTTAAAGGATCGTAATTTGAGCGTATTACTTCACTTACTTTTAACAAGCATAAGTAGGCTTAACGGAGTAGTTCTCATTTTATCCTCAGCATTCTTTCAAACCCAAAGGGATGTGTATCGCAAGTCCACCTTCGGCTGTTTCTTTGTATTTGAAATTCATATCTTTTGCAGTATCCCACATCGTTTGCACAACGGCATCTAGTGAAACCTTTGCATAATCAGGTGTGCTTTGCAATGCAAGTTGTGAAGCAGTGATTGCTTTTATAGCACCCATTGTATTGCGTTCAATACATGGAACCTGCACAAGCCCGCCAATAGGATCGCAGGTCATACCTAAATGATGCTCCATTGCAATTTCTGCTGCCATTAAACTTTGTCTCTGTGTTCCGCCTAAACTTTCGGTTAAAGCTGCAGCAGCCATCGCGGATGAAACACCAATTTCTGCCTGGCAGCCACCCATTGCGGCAGAAATTGTTGCACCTTTTTTAAATATACTTCCTACTTCTGAAGCAGTTAAAAGAAAACGAATGATCTTTTCATTATCCTCACCATTGCAGAATAAAATAAAATATTGTAATACTGCGGGGATAACACCTGCGGCTCCGTTTGTTGGCGCTGTTACTACTCTTCCAAACGATGCATTTTCTTCATTCACCGCCAATGCAAAACAACTGATCCAATCAAGAACAGATGGGAAATCTTTTGCCTTCTCTTTAATAGCTTTCGTCCATTCATCATAATCAGAATAAATGCTTTCGCCTAACAATTTTTTATTCAGATCAAAAGCTCTTCTTCGTACATGCAGACCTCCCGGCAGTTCGCCTTTGCTGTGACAACCACGATACATGCAAGCCTTCATCGTATCCCATATCTCAAGTAATCCTTTCTTTGTTTCATTTTCTGATCGCCATGCATTTTCATTTTCAAGTACAACTTCATTTACAGCCATTCCTGTTTTCATGCACCAATGCAAAAGATCATGTGATGTATTAATAGGAAAAGGCAGATCAATATTTTTTCCACGATTTGTTTTCTGCTCATTTTCTTTTACAACAAAACCACCACCGATAGAATAATATGTTTCACTTATGTTATCTCCATTTCTTATAGAGGCAAGAAAAGTGAGTGCGTTGGGATGATAAGGAAGCGATTCATTAAAAAGAAAAACAACATCTTTTACAGGATCAAAATCTATTACTACTTCTTTGCTCAAAGCCAGTTTTTTATCCGTCGCTATCTGCAACATTTTAGAATGAATAAGATCAACATCCGTAGTAACAGGATCTTCATTCATTAATCCCATTTGTACAGCAATGTCAGTTCCATGACCTTTACCTGTTTTTGCAAGAGATCCGTATAATAAAACTTGCAGCGAAAATATATCTGATAAAGAATATTTTTTCTGAAGCGATTGCATAAACTGCAATGCCGCACGCCAGGGACCTAAGGTATGAGAGCTGGAAGGGCCAACGCCTATTTTAAAAATATCAAAAACGGAGATCGCTTCATGTGGCATATAGCAAAGGTAGTGCAACTATTAACCGCTCCTGTATCGCTAATGCAATTCATCATTTCAAAACATAAAAATTTATGTTTTTTAAATCATGAGGCAGCACGAAAACAATTACAGAATCTATTATTATGTTGTACTGCAGAAACAATAAAACAAACTGATCTTTAACAATTTTAAATCAATTAATAAGAACGTTTTGCGTTGAATGACTAAACTTATAAAAATGAAAAAAGTACTTTTGATCCTTGGTTTTGGCGTTGTATTGACAGGTTTTTTTAGTTGTGATCTTGGCGGAAATAATTTGCCTTCAGCACCTGCTGCCGCTATACTTTTTGCGACCTTATCCCCCGATGCACCAAATGCAAATATTTACGTTGGATCTTCTACAGCAGTGTCAAACATGCCTTATGCAAGAGCCACTAATTATGCCCAAATAGTTCCGGGAAGAAATACTATTCGCGTAACCAATTCGAGTGGAACAGCAGGCATAGTAACAGATTCCATTAGTGTCCAGGAAGGAAACTATTACTCTTTGTTCCTCATTGATTCTGTAAAGAGAATGAAGCTTGCTCTGGTTAAGGATGAACTTGCTACTCTATCAAGTGATTCAGTTAGAATTCGTTTCTTCAACTTTTCACCCAATGCACCAGCAGTTGATCTCCTGACAAAAAGCGGCGATTCGATTTCTGTGAACCGCACATTTAATGATCAGTCCGCTACGCCTTCTTTGCAAAAATTTAATAAAATAAAACAAGGCTCTTATATCTTTTCTATAAAGCAATCAGGCTCTTCAACAGCACTTGTTGATTCTATCAAACTTGATCTCACCGGAGGCGCCAGTTATACTTTATTTCTTAAAGGGTTTGTGGGTGGCACGCAAGAAAAAGCAATAGGTCTTGGAAATATGAGAAACATGTAGTGTTACGATTACGTTGAAAAAAAGTGCCGGTTTTATAGCCGG
The DNA here is from genome assembly GCA_023440945.1 of Bacteroidota bacterium. Classification (GTDB taxonomy): domain Bacteria; phylum Bacteroidota; class Bacteroidia; order Chitinophagales; family Chitinophagaceae; genus JAEZRL01. The sequence goes on along the minus strand of JAEZRL010000386.1, from coordinate 9,694 downwards.
CATTTTGTTTTTATAATGAACCTTTCCTATGGTTTTCTATTTTATTTTTTTACCTGTTTTACTTCAGTTTTTTCTTTTTCCTGAACAGATTGGTCACCTGTTTCCACTTCTACCTGTTTGGTTGTTACAGCATATTCATCAGGATGAATCTTAGTTCCGTATTTCATCGCAAACGCCTTTGTAAATTCTGCTCCAAAGTATAAAATAAAAGAAGAGTAATACACCCATAGTAATAAGATAACTAAAGAGCCTGCTGCACCATAAGTGCTCCCAACGTTACTTTTACCGATGTAGAAAGAAATGGCGGCCTTACCAAGCATAAATAAAATAGCGGTAAATATTGCCCCTGCTATAACATCTTTCCAGGTTATTTTAGCATCCGGTAATACTTTGAAAATAACACCAAAGATGAGCGTGGTTATGGCAAGTGTTATTAGAAGATTTATGATATAAAATATTATCACCGCTACATCAGGAAAAGCACTTTTGAGATGGTTACTAAATGCATCTATTACAGCAGAGATGCCTAAAGAAACAAGTAATAAAAAACCAAGGCTTATTATAACTGAAAAAGATAAAAAACGATTTTGTAAGAACTTAAGCCATCCTCTTTTGGGCTTTGGCTTTAAACCCCAGATATCATTGATAGAATCTTGTATCTGTGCAAAAACAGTTGTAGAGCTTATAAGCAAAGTAGCACCGCCAATAATAGCGGCCATTGTATTTTTGCCCTGTAATGATGCATTTTTTATAATCTCCTGCAATTGCGCAGCGGTATCATTTCCCACAAAACCTTGCAATGTTTCATATACTTTGCCTTCAACAGCTTCTCTTCCTAAAAATATTCCACATAAGGAGATAATAACAACAAGCAAGGGTCCCATTGAAAAAACAGTATAATAAGCAAGTGAGCCACTTAATTTAGTTACTTTATCATTGCCAAAACCAGCGAAAGCATTTTTAAAAACTTCGCCTAAACCTTTAAGACTAAACTTTTCTGCCATAGTAGCGTTTTTATGCTGTATTGCAAAAACGCTACCAACGTTATTTCATTTATGCTCTATCCTGCCCAGCCTTCCCTGTCGAGGCTTCTGTAGTGGATGGCTTCCGCTAAATGTTCCGTTTTTATATCAGCACTTCCGGCAAGGTCGGCGATAGTGCGGCTTACCTTTAAAATGCGGTCATAAGCTCTGGCACTCAAATTCAGTTTTTCCATCGCTCTTTTTAACAAAGCATCACCTGCTGTATTTATTTTACATATCTCTCTTAATTGCCTGCTGCTCATTTGTGCGTTTGCATACATGCCAGGGAAATCTTTATACCTTTCAGTTTGAATTTGTCTCGCTTTAATAACTCTTTCGCGTATAAGAGATGAAGGTTCACCTTTATAATGCATGTTGCTTAATTCACTAAAAGGAACCGGCGTAACCTCAACATGCAGATCAATTCTATCAAGTAAAGGACCTGAAATTTTATTGAGATATTTCTGCACCGTACCAGGCGGACAAGTACATTCTTTTTCAGGATGGTTATGAAAACCACACGGACAAGGATTCATGCTTGCGATCAGCATAAAATTAGCAGGAAAATCTATTGCTACTTTGGCTCTTGAAATCGTTACTCTTCTTTCTTCCATCGGCTGACGCATAACTTCCAAAACTGTTCTTTTAAATTCAGGCAATTCATCTAAAAACAAAACACCGTTATGCGCCAAAGAAATTTCGCCTGGCTGCGGAATACCACCACCGCCAACCAAAGCAACATCACTAATAGTATGATGTGGCGACCTGAAAGGCCTTTTATTAATAAGTGCACTATTCTCCGCCAGCTTACCCGCTACACTGTGAATCTTGGTTGTTTCCAAAGCCTCGTACAAACTAAGCGGTGGCAATATAGTAGGCAATCGTTTTGCAAGCATTGTTTTACCTGCTCCTGGTGGACCAATCAATATTGCATTATGACCGCCTGCTGCGGCTATCTCCAAAGCACGTTTGATATTTTCCTGGCCTTTTACATCATCAAAATCAACATCAAACTGGTATTGTGATTCAAAGAATTCTTCTCTTGTATTTACAACAACAGGTTGAAGTGCGGAATCATTCTTAAAAAAATTTACTACATCATTCAAATGTGTTACACCATATACTTCAATATTGTTCACCATGCCTGCTTCTCTTGCATTTGCAGCAGGAACGATCAATCCTTTAAAGCCTTCTTTACGTGCCTGGATGGCAATAGGTAATGCACCTTTTATAGGTTGAATAGTTCCGTCTAAACTCAATTCGCCCATTATTACATAATCGCTTAAACGTTCCGGTTCTTCAATTTGTTCGCTGGCGCCTAATACACCTATGGCGATTGGAAGATCAAAGGCAGAACCACTTTTTTTAATATCGGCGGGTGCAAGGTTTACCACCAGTTTTGTACGTGGCATGTAAAAATCATTTGTTTTAATAGCACTCTCTACACGCTGCAAACTTTCTTTAACTGCGCTATCCGGCAAGCCTACAATAAAATAATGCTGGCCTGCACTAACATTCACTTCTATGGTTATGGTAACGGCTTCTACGCCATAAACAGCGCTGCCGAAAGTTTTTACAAGCATATTTTTTAAAGGTTTGTTTTTAGGGAACGGGCTACAGAACAAATGGCTATTGTCCACCGGATGCTACGCATGTTACCCACCATAAGCTCCGTACTGGAGCAACAATTTAAAATACATTTTTTATTTGAGCAGGAAAAAAAGAAAAAGTAACTATACAACGGTTATAGTAAAAGCATTAACGAAAATGCTTTTTATAGTAAGAGTTGATACGCCATGCACCAAAAGCAATTACAATAAGTGAGTAAACAATTTCTACTAGTAACATTATTTTTTGTTTTAAAAGTTACTCTATGAAGATAAATCAAAAATGGTGTAAAACCATTATTGTTGAAGTTTCTTTTGCTTAATTGAAAGAAGAACGTTGAAGTGAGTGACACAACAGAAGCCGGGTAAAGAACAAAAGCTGGTAATAAAAAACCTTAATCATTCACTTCGTAAACCACTATAGCTTTGGCTTTATGTTTCAACATCTCCTCTCCTATTCTTGTGCAGTTGAAAGATTCTTTTACCTTTTCATACGCTGATTCGGTGATCAATATTTGTCCGGGTTTGGCAATAGACTGCAAGCGTTGCGCCGTGTTAACCACATCACCAATAACGGTATAATCCAAACGACGGAGGCTGGCAGAACCGATGTTACCGGATATCATTTCGCCGCAATGAATGCCAATTGCAACCTGCGGCAAAAATGATTCGTCTTCCCCTTCCTTTGGCAATTTGCTTATCTCGGTTCTTACAGCAAGACAAGCATCAAGTGCACGGTCAAGGTTGAAATCTCCGCGAAAAACTGCCATCGTCGCATCTCCGATAAATTTATCTACATAACCATTTTGCGCAATTATCTCTTTTACCATTACATCGAAATACTGGTTAAGCAAACCAACCACTTTATCCGGTGATTCAGTTTCGGTTATAGCAGTGAAGCTGCAGATGTCAATAAAAACAACGGTTGCTTCAATTGTTTCATTTGCCATCAAAGATTTTTCAAACTCCTGCTTGTTCATAAAATTGAGCACCGTTTCATCCACATACATTCGCAGGATGTTATTTTCTTTTATGGCATGTAAAGTCTCTTTCAATTGCGCTACATGCTTCATGGTTTTTTGAAGCGTTAATTCGAGGTCTTCAAAGTTTACAGGTTTGGTTAAAAAATCAAAAGCGCCGCGGTTCATGGCAGTGCGTATATTTTCCATATCGCCATAAGCGGAAACAATAACTGCTTTTATCAGCGGACTAACCTGGTTTAGTTTATCCAGCAATGTTAATCCATCCATTTCAGGCATATTAATATCGCTGAATACTACATCTACATCAGGGTTCTGCTGAAGTTTTTGCAATGCGTCATTTCCATTAACGGCAAAAACAAATTCGTACTTCTGTTCTCTTATCTGTTTTCTGAACTTCTGCTTTATCAAAACTTCAAGATCCGTTTCATCATCAGCAACCAGAATTTTGGCCATTACTATATATTTTTGAGTTTTTCCTTCAACGAGCTAAAATCAAGAGGTTTGGTTAAAAAATCATCTGCGCCAAGCTTCATCGCCTGTTCATAATTATCCGTATCGCCATAAGCGGTTATCATCATCACTTTGGGAGGTGGCGTTGCATGTTTTTTCTTTATCTCTTTCAGTAGTTCAAAACCGCTCATGCCCGGCATATTTATATCCGATAGGATAAGTACCGCTTCATGAAAATGATTATTAAGATAACTAAGCGCTTCTTCGCCTGAATATGCAAAGGCAAATTGCATGATGCCATCACGTATCTCTTTTCTAAAACGTTGTTCAAATAATACCTGGACATCTTTTTCGTCGTCAACTACTAATATCTTCATAGGTTTCTTAACTGGTTTAGTTTTTAAATGTATGAATTATCAGGATGTTGGCTGTATTGCTACTATCATCGTCCCTTGTGTCACTCACTTCAACTTTCTAATCGCTAATGAGCAAAGCAGCCAACATTTTATAAGCGTTTCTGCAAGCTAACCAACAGGCAAACGAATAACAAATTCTGCATATTCATTTTCCTCTGTGTGCACATCAAATTTTCCGTTATGTCCTTTTGTTACGATATCATAACTAAGCGATAAACCTAAACCTGTTCCTTGCCCGGTTGGTTTGGTTGTAAAAAAAGGTTCATATATTTTATCAAGCACTTTTTTTGAAATACCAAGACCGTTATCCCGCACACAAATTTCAACGCCATCATTCGTCTTTCTTGTTTTTACCGATACTACCGGGTCATAACCCTGCTGCTGCATTTTCTTTTTCTGCATAACAGAATAAAAAGCATTGGTAAAAAGATTTAAAAGTACACGCCCAATATCCTGCGGAATGATATTTATTTTGCTGACCGCTGTATCAAAATCAGTTTGCAAAGTTGCATTGAAAGTTTTGTCTTTTGCACGTAAACCATGATAACTTAAGCGCAAATACTCATCAGTTAAAAGATTTATATCCGTCGGCTCTTTTATATTCGCACTTGCATGTGAATGCTGCAGCATACTCTTAACGATTGAATCAGCCCGCTTACCATGAAAATTTATTTTTTCCTGGTTTTGAATAAGATCATTTGCAATAGCTTCAATATTTTCTTTTTGTTCTGCCGGAATTTGCAACTTATTAATCTCTTCTTTCAGCTCATTCGTTAGCTCGATACTTACTTCCGAAAAGTTGTTGACAAAATTCAACGGATTTTGAATTTCATGTGCAATGCCTGCCGTAAGCTCACCTAACGAAGCCATTTTCTCCGACTGAATAAGCTGGCCTTGCATAGTTTTCAGTTCTTGCCGCGATTGCTGCAGTTGAGCGGAAAGCTCTTTTATCTTTTCTTCAGGCAGTTGTTCTTTCTCAAGTGGCATTTTGGTATCTATAAAAAAAATGTTTGAATAATATTTTGAAGGAAAAATGACGAGAAAAAAATCTTTTCATGTTTGGCGGATCAGCATTACAAAATTAATTTTTGTGCCTTTTCATTTTCTGCATGATCAAATTCAAAAGAAACCCATGATCAAATTGTTAAGCTAAAAATTAAAATGCCAGGATTCCATCTGGCTTATTAAAACAATAACAAACTTGCAGATGAAAAGTTAAGAAAGATTCTTTATAGATTTTATAATATTTTGACGGAGAGAAAGGCATAAGTTTAAGACTTCAACGCTTTTTGGTGGTAATACTACTTTGAATTAGGACAATAAGCCCCTAACCTGTAACCAAAATACTGGCATAAAGTTTACATAGAACTGTTATGGCTCTCGAAGAATACAAAAAGAAAAGGTCTTTTAATAAAACACCGGAACCGGAAGGCAAGAAAGCTTCAACTAAAGATGCTTTGAAGTTTGTTGTGCAAAAACATGATGCATCTCACTTGCACTACGATTTTCGTTTGGAGATGGAAGGCGTTCTAAAAAGTTGGGCAGTTCCAAAAGGCCCATCCCTTGATCCGGAGGTAAAACGATTGGCTATGATGGTGGAAGATCACCCTTATGATTACCGGACTTTTGAAGGTACTATACCAAAAGGAAATTATGGTGCAGGAACAGTGATCGTTTGGGATGAAGGCACATATGAATCTGCCGAAACAGATTCTATCGAGAAAAAAGACCAGGAAAAAAACTTATTACACCAGTTGCACAGCGGTAAGATAAAATTCATCATGCATGGAAAAAAATTAAAAGGTGAATTTGCTTTGGTAAAAGCATCAAACCGCGGAGAAAACTCTTGGTTATTAATGAAGCTGAAAGATAAGTTTGCTTCAACAAAAGATATAACAAAGCAGGATAAATCAGTTCAATCAGACAAAACGATCGAAGAAGTTGAAAAAACAAGCGATAAAGTATGGCATAGTAACCGATCTTCTACAGATAAGAATTCATCAAAAAGGGCAACAGCAAAGGAGGAGAACGGAGATGAGAAACGTGTTGGTAAAAGAAAAACTGCTTCGGCAAAAAAGATAAAACCGATAAAGAAAAAATTGAATGAACCAATTATTCCTGCAGATAAAAAAAGCGGCGATGTTACCATTGATGATCGGGTTTTAAAACTTACACATCTGGATAAAATTTTCTGGCCGGATGAAAGAATTACAAAACGTGACCTGCTTAATTATTATTACCAGATAACACCTTATATGTTGCCTTATATGAAAGACAGGCCACAGTCTTTAAACCGCTTTCCAGACGGTATAAATGGGAAGAATTTTTTTCAGAAAGATGTGGCGGATAAAGTGGTAGACTGGATAACAACATATCATTATATCAGCGAATCGGATGGAGAAGAAAAAGATTTCTTTGTCTGCACGGATGAAGCAAGCTTGTTTTATCTCGCCATGCTCGGATGCATCGAAATGAATCCATGGCACAGTCGTGTTCAATCGCCTGAAAATCCGGATTGGTGCGTGATTGATCTTGATCCTGATAATAATTCTTTAGATGAAGTGATAGAAGTTTCGCTGGCAGTAAAAGATGTTTTAGATACGATAAATGTTGAAAGTTATATTAAAACATCCGGTTCAACGGGCATGCATATTTATATTCCATTTGGTGCAAAATATACGTACGAGCAATCTAGATTATTTGCAGAGCTCGTTGTAAATATGGTGTACGAACAAACATCTTCTATAACAAGTTTAGAGAGAACACCATCCAAAAGAAAAGGGAAGATTTATTTGGATTATTTGCAGAACAGAACCATTCAAACCATTGCTGCGCCTTACTCTTTAAGGCCAAAGCCAGGTGCAACGGTTTCTGCACCTTTGCAATGGAGCGAAGTAAAAAAAGGTTTAAGCATCAGCGATTTCAATATATTCAACATATTTGAGCGGTTAAATAAAACAGGTGACATTTTTTATCCTGTTTTAGGCGAAGGAATAAGTTTGGAAGAAGCCCTTGAAAAAATGCAAAGTTTTGTGTGAGTTTTTGCGAGAAGGTTAAATGAAAGAGAGAATATAAAAGCGAACATGTCATAAAGTTTTAATTTGCAATCAGATTTTACTATTGAATAATTGTTGAATAAAGTTCAGAACGTTGAAGTGAGTGACACAACCGAAGCTTAATAGCAGCAATGCAGTTTGTACCATAAAATCTAACAAACATCAGATGAAAATATTTTTAGCACAGCAGAATTATCACATAGGCAACTTTGAAAGCAATACGCAAAAAATTATTGAAGCGATAGAAAAAGCAAAAGCAGAAGGCGGCGATCTTATTGTATTCAGCGAATTATGTATCTGCGGTTATCCGCCAAGGGATTTTGTTGAGTTCAATGATTTTATCAATAAGTGTTATGCTGCAATTGATACAATAAAACAACATGCAGATACCATTGGAGTTATTGTAGGTTCGCCGGCACGCAATCCGAAAATTGAAGGAAAGGATCTGTTTAACGCTGCTTTTCTTTTGTATGAAAAAGAGATAAAATCAGAAGTGCATAAAACCTTATTGCCTACTTACGATGTGTTTGATGAATACCGCTATTTCGAGCCTGCATTTGAATGGAATGTGGCAGAATTCAAAGGAAAAAAATTAGCGATAACTATTTGCGAAGACATCTGGAACATGGGCGATAATCCTTTGTATATGATCTGCCCGATGGATAAGATGATGGCGCAAAATCCGGACGTGATGATAAACATCAGTGCATCGCCATTTGATTATATGCACGAAGAAGAACGTAAGGAAACAATACGCAACAATGTTTTTAAATACAAGTTGCCAATGTTTTATTGCAATGCTGTTGGAAGCCAGACTGAAATTGTTTTTGACGGTGCATCACTTATCTACGACAGGAATGGAAATGAGGTGAAAGCATTGCCAATGTTTGAAGAAGCAATGGAAGCAGTTGTTTTAAATGAGGATGGAAGTATTGATGCAGAAATAATAAAACCTGCGGATAAAAATTATCATCTTCCGCCTTATACAAAGTTTGATGCGCAAACAAACATCGATCAAATTCATGATGCAGTTGTAATGGCTATCAAAGATTATTTCGAAAAGATGGGTTTTACAAAAGCGATACTTGGCTCATCAGGTGGTGTTGATTCTGCTGTAACACTGGCACTAGCCTGCGAAGCATTGGGAAAAGAAAATGTGAGAGCGATATTGATGCCTTCGCCTTACTCAACCTCGCATTCTGTTGATGATGCGGTGCAGTTGAGTAAAAATTTAGATAATTCTTACGACATTATCCAAATCAATCTCATCTATGAAAGCTTTTTGGAAACATTAAAACCTATTTTCAAAGACCTTCCATTTTCTGTTGCGGAAGAAAATATCCAGAGCAGAACAAGAGGAAATTTGTTAATGGCGATCGCAAATAAATTTGGTTATATTTTATTGAACACTTCCAACAAAAGTGAGCTTGCAACCGGTTATGGTACATTATATGGAGATATGGCCGGCGGTTTAGGTGTATTAGGCGATTGTTATAAAATGCAGGTGTATGCTTTGGCTGAATACATTAATCGCAACGAAGAAATTATTCCGGATAACATTATTCATAAAGCACCTAGCGCAGAACTAAGACCGGATCAAAAAGATGTGGACAGCTTACCACCTTATCCTATTCTCGATCAAATCCTTTTTCAATACATTGAAAAAAGAATGGGACCATCCGAAATAAAAGCACAGGGTTTTGATGCAGCACTGGTTGATCGTGTGTTAAAACTGGTAAATACAAATGAATACAAACGGAATCAATTTTGTCCTATCATTCGTGTTTCGCCAAAGGCTTTTGGCGTGGGAAGAAGAGTGCCGATCGTTGGAAAATATTTGAGCTGAGGAATAATAGAATTATTTCTTGCCAAGCCATCCATTTGTATCCATCCAATTGATGCAGGTTTGCATCCATTCTTCTTTCGATTTGGGCATGTGCATTCCAAAACCATGACCGCCTGTTTGATAAATATGAAGTTCGGCAGGTACATGATGATTTAATAAAGCGAGATAGAAATAAATACTGTTCTTAGGGTTTACGCCATTATCATCATTCGCATGAACCAAAAAAGTTGGTGGTGTTTGGTCTGTCACCTGCATTTCATTTGAATATTCATTTTTCTTTTCCTGGGAAGGATTTTTGCCTAACAAATTATCTC
>JAEZRL010000339.1 GCA_023440945.1 Bacteroidota bacterium | reverse complement strand
ATGCGTGGACGTTTTGCATGTTTCAACGCTGATGCTGCAGTTTCGATATCTTTTTGTACAGCACGGCTAAGACCACAAACGGTTGCATGTTTTATCACTTTCGATATCTCTTCAACAGAAGCAAAATCGCCGGGACTTGAAATAGGAAAACCTGCTTCGATGATATCTACACCAAGATCTTCAAGTGCTAAAGCAAGCTCGATTTTTTCTTTCGTGTTCAGTTTGCAACCCGGGACCTGTTCTCCGTCTCTTAAAGTGGTATCGAAAATATTTATCTTATTGTTGACCATACAAACTTTTTAAATAAAATGCAGACTGCTTAAGGTTTTGATTGCCTGCCAAAATATTCTTAAAACAGTCTGCTTGCCGAAAATATCTTTCATTTCTTCATCAATCAAAACAAATATGTATATGGATTACGCTGTATAACTTTAGTTATGCATGTTCAAATGCTTACTGCATAAGGTTTTTATTAAATTTTAATTACGATGGGTAACGGAGGTGTGAGAACCTAATTTTTAGCCAAGGGTTATAAAATATCCCTTAAAATCTTCTATTACAATAGTTAACAAACGATTGTTTTTATAATTATCCGAAATAAAAAATTTTAAGAAATAAGCTTTTGTAAAGAAATATTTATAGTGAAAATCTGATTTTAATTTTTAAAAGACATTGAATGCGAAATAAAAAATTATGTTCTGAAGCGTAGATATTTTTATTTATGCTGCATAATCTGTTTGGTAATGTGGATTTTATACCACACGCTGCTTCTATATTTGGATAATATTTTTAGAAAGAGGGCAAAAGAAGTTTCTTTTTTTTGAAAAATTATTCAAAACAAGTGCAAGTTGTGGCCTACGGCAGCTTTTATGGTATAAAGCTTGCAATTCTTCATCAGCATATTCTCCTCACTAATAAAAAACTTATAAAAATGAGCAATCAGAAATTAATCTTAGGCATTATCCTTGGCGCTGCTGCAGGTACACTTGCCACTTGGTATCTTACGAGTGATAAAGGACAAGAATTATTAGCAGATGTAAAAGAAACTGCTAAAGATGTTCAGGGAAGCATAAAAGATAAACTGAGTAGTTTTGAACAAGAAATTACCGACCTGCTTAACAAGGGAAAACAATTTGTACAAGATATTGAAGGTAAAGTAGCCGAAAAACAGGAAGAAGCAGCACAGGCAACCTCTTAATAAAACACCTTATACAACATTATGGAACAACAAAACTTTTTTAAAGAAGCAAAGAGTGCGATTGAACAATATATTAAAGACAGGTTGTTATTGGTGAAATTACAGGCGATTGAAAAAATTTCGCAAGGTATTGCTTCCGCAGTTTTTGTAGTTCTGCTTTTGTTTTTCGGGTTTTTTATGTGGCTCTTTCTGAATATTACTGCAGGCTTTTTCTTCGGGTATTTATTGGGTAATACTTTCTGGGGATTTGCTATAGTAACAGGCTTTTATCTTTTGCTGATAATAATATTACTGATCTCCCGCAAGGCTTTAGCAAAGTCAATAACAAATACAGTGATCAAAAGTTTTTTTGGAAAAAAGGATAAACAAAATGACAACGAAAGTACTACCTCAAATACATAATGAAACAGACATTAAGAATCTTGAAGATCTAAGAAAAGAAATTCTTAATGTAAAGGCTCGTGTGATAATGCAGGAAGAGCAGTTGAAAGATATCAAGAAAAACTTCCCTTTTAAAGCATTGAATTTTGTTGCAGGTTCTGTAGTACCTCTGTTTCTTCGTAAAAATGTAGTGTTGCGCTTGTTTGGTGTAGCAAAAAATGTAACCGGTTTGGTATCAAGTTTAAAGAGTTCCGGTAAGGGTAATTTAAAAGAAGGATTATTAAATGCTGCAAAAAAAGTTGGTATCGTTACTGCATTAAAAGCTGCAATTAATATTTATAAAAACAGGAAACAAAAACCTTCAACAAGCTAATTTATGAGAGGCATTTTATACATCATAGCCGTAATACTGGTAATCGGCTGGATACTTGGGTTTTTTGTTTATTCTGCCGGCCAGCTTATTCACATACTGCTTGTGCTTGCAATCATTTCTTTGTTATTGGGATTAATTCGCGGTGGTTCCTGACATTCTTATCAAACTAATTCTTGCACTTGTTCAACAGAACAAAGTGTTTAATTTTTAAACAAGGTATAGTGAATCCGATAGTCAAAAAGATCCTGAAAATTTTTGGATGGATCGTGGCTTGTGTGCTAATGTTGATCGTGCTGGTATTGATACTGATTCAAATACCTGCTGTACAGCAATTTGCCAAGAACAAAGCAGTTGCTTATCTCGAAAAAAAGATAGGAACGAAGGTTTCTGTTGGCAGGCTTGATATTTCTTTTCCCAAGCAGATCGTTTTGAAAGATGTTTATTTTGAAGATCAACATCACGATACTTTACTTGCAGGTAAAGAACTGAGAATTGATATCGCATTGCTTAAATTATTAAGCAATGAAGTGAATGTGAAGTATATCGGGCTTGATGGTATTCGTGCAAATATCTATCGGGTTAAGCCTGATACCGTTTTCAACTTTCAATATATTGTAAATGCGTTTGCAAGTGAACAGAAAAAGCCACCAACACCAAAAGATACAACCAGTAACTTAAAATTCAATCTTGATAAAATTGAATTGAAAGATATTGTTGCGACTTTTAAAGATGATGAAAGTGGCAACGATGTTTATTTTTATCTCGGAAATTTTACTACAAAGATTGATAAGTTTGATCCCGATCATGCGATTTATGATATACCAACCATAAATGTTTCTAATATCAATGCAAGAGTATATCAATACAAACCGCTCATTAAAAATCCTGCTGATACCATTGGCCCATCAAAACCACCCGCTGAAAGTGCAGGCCCTGCACCTCAATTAGCTTTAGGTACGCTTGATTTCAGAAACATCAATTTTAATTATAAAAATGATATTTCTGCATTGATGGCCGATCTTAAATTAGGTAATCTTACTACGCATCCTGAAAATATTAATCTTGAACATTTGCTTGTTAAGCTGAAAGATATTCAGTTGAATAATACTACCGCTTCTGTTGTGATGGGGAAATCAAAGGAAGCAGAAGTAACTAAAAAAGCGGTTGCCAATAATACTTCTGACCAATTACAAAATCCGTGGAAATTCCAGGTGCTGAAAGTTGATTTTAATAACAACAATATTAGTTACGATGACAATAGCAAACCTCATCAGCCGGGAATGGATTTTAGTCATCTTCATATAAAAGGTTTCACTTTCAATGCAGATAGTTTAACCTTTACGCCAACACAATATGGCGGAAGAATTAGTCAACTTGCCTTTACAGAACAAAGTGGTTTTGATCTTCAAAAATTTCAAACATATTTCTTATACAGTGATACAGCAGCATATCTGCAGAATATGATTGTACAAACAGATAACAGTTACATCGTTAATGATGTTGCTGCGAGTTATCCTTCTGTTGAAGCTTTGTCAAAAGATCTTGCAAATGTTTTTGTAGATATTAATATTGATCATTCTTATCTTGGTTCGAAAGATATCTTCACATTCGTTCCAACCTTTAAAAGAAATACTGATAATAAAAATTTTGCTTTACACATTAACGCTTCAGCAAAAGGTTATTTAAGAAATATTTCTATTCCTACTTTTGAATTAAGCGGAATAGGTTCAACGAATATTGCTATAGCAGGAAATATAAAAGGATTGCCTGATGCAAAAAAAGCTTACTATGATATTAAGATAAATCGCTTTCACACAACAAAGAATGATATTCTCGCTTTAACGCCTCCGGGTACTTTGCCATCTTCTTTCCGTTTGCCGGATGTTATTACACTTGATGGATTTTTTAAAGGTGGCATGAGTGCTTTTAATACTGAGCTTGCTTTGCGTACAAACAGGGGAAATATTGATGTGGATGGAAAAATGAGTGGGAACAAAGCTTATTCAGCAAAGCTTACAGCAAGCAATGTGCAGGCGGGCTATTTGATGAAGCAGGAAAAAAATCTTGGTACTATCTCTGCCACTGCAACAGTTGGTGGAAGCGGAACTGATTTAAAAACTGCAAATGCAAATTTTACTGCTAATGTTATTTCTGCTGATGTAAAAGGTTATACGTATAAAGGACTGGTGATGGATGGAAATATTCAGGATGGTTTGGTACATACAACCGCTAATATTTCTGATCCGAATATTGCATTGAATTTAGATGCATCGGCCGATCTTAAACCAAAATATCCTGCTATTCAGTTAGATCTATTAATTGATACGCTTAATATGAAAGCGTTGAATTTGATGACTGATACATTGAGTGTTCATGGTCATCTTGCAGCAAATTTACCTGTAACAAATCCTGATTCTTTGGTGGGCACTGTTACTATTAATGATCTTGCTGTAACACAAGGCGGAAGATTTTTGCAAACAGATAGTCTTTCATTAATTGCTGATGCAACCCCGGAACAAAAAAGTATTCTAATAAACAGTGATGCTATACACGCAAGTTTAACCGGGCAGTATAAACTCACAGAAATTGCACAAGCTTTACAGCATACTATTAATCAATATTATAATTTGCCAGGTTTCAAGGATGCTGCTTTCGCACCGCAAAACTGGGAATTGAATGCACGTATTGCGCCAACCGGTTTGGTGTTGCAGTTAATGCCCGATTTGAAAGGAAGCGATTCAATTGTTGTGCGTACTGCTTACAACAGCGCCGCAAATGATCTGCAATTTACTGTGAGAAATAAGAGATTGATCTTTGGAGCACAACAAATAGATAGTTTAAATCTTACAGCACAAACCGCAGCTAATGCCCTGAATTTTGGTTTGTCCGTTGATGATATAAAAACATCTTCACTCACTTTATATAAAACAACTGTTACAGGTGCTGTTGCCAACAATAGTTTGAATTTAGCGTTGAATGTAAGAGATCAAAAAAACAAATCTCAATATGTGCTGGCCGGATTGCTTAACCAAATACCAAACGGTATAAAATTCGGTTTAAATCCGGACAGTGTTGTGCTCGATTATACAAAATGGGTAGCCGGACCTGATAATTTTATCCAATATGATTCAACAGGAATTCTGGTACATAATTTCTCTCTAAGTAACGATGGTCAACTGTTAAGCATCAACAGCGAACCACAAGCAGTTAATGCGCCGATACATGTTCAGTTCAATAATTTTGAAATTGCCACTATCGCAAAGATTGCAAACCAGGACTCTTTATTGGTTGCAGGTGTTATAAATGGAAATGCAGTTGTAAGTGATGTTATGAAAAACCCTGTTTTCACTACCGATCTAACGATCAGTAATCTTGCTTATAAAACAGACACTATCGGCAACGTTGCAATAAAAGTGAACAATCAGCAGGCAAATACTTTTGCGGCAAATGTTAGCATAACAGGCAACCAGAACGACATCCGGTTGGATGGTTTATATCATACTGGCGGAAATGGTGAAATGGATATGAAGCTTGATCTTAACAGTGTAAACCTTGCGATGATAAAACCCTTTGCTGTCGGACAGTTGAACGACATCTCAGGATTTTTAAAAGGCCATGCCAGTATACAGGGAACGACCGCGTCGCCAACCGTTAATGGTACACTTAATTTTCAAAATGCGGTTATTGTTCCGGCTATAACAGGCGAAAGGTTTTTGTTGCCAAACGAAACCATTAACATTGATCCGCAGGGAATTCATTTTAATAATTTCACGTTGCTTGATTCTGCAAAAGATAAAGCAATAATTGATGGAAGCATCTTTACTACTGATTTTAAAAATTTCCGTTTTGGTGTTGATCTTACAGCAAATAATTTCCAGGCAGTTAATTCGTCCCAAGCAACAGGAAAATTATTTTATGGAAAGCTGAATATTGATGCCAATATAAAATTGAGAGGTGATATGAATGCGCCTACTGCAGATGCTTACTTAAGAGTAAATAAAAATACTGATTTCACTGTTGTGCTGCCAAGCAGTAACCCGGAAGTAGAAAGCCGTGAAGGCGTTGTAAAATTTGTAGATAAAAGCAGTGGCGATACTTTAAAAACTATTTCTTTCCTCGATACCTTAAACACAAATTCTGATCTCCGTGGAATTGATGTAACAGCGAATATTGAAACTGATAGTGCTGCACGTTTTAACCTGGTGATTGATCCAAGAAGTGGTGATGCTGTAACTATAAAGGGAACGGCCGATCTTTCAGCAGGAATTGATAAAAGCGGTAAGGTAAGTCTTACAGGAAACTATATAGTGCAAAGCGGTTCTTATCAATTATCCATGAGTTTTTTGAATCGCAAATTTGATATTCAGCAGGGAAGCACCATAACCTGGACAGGCGATCCTAAATCTGCCAATATTGATATCACGGCAGTATATGTTGCTGATGTTCCTCCTATTGACCTGGTTGGCCCGCAGTTGAGCGGAAGGTCTCAGGCGGAGATAAACACTTTCAAACAAAAACTTCCCTTCAATATTGATCTTCACATGACCGGCGAATTGTTGCAGCCGATAATCAGTTTTGATATTACACTTCCGGATGAAGTTGCCAATAACTGGCCTGATGTTACTTCGCGTTTGCAACAAATAAAAACTGATACATCCGAACTGAATAAACAAGTTTTTGGTGTTTTATTATTGGATCATTTTGTAGGTGAAGATCCTTTGCAAAGCCAGGGTGGCGGCGGCGGCCTTGCCAGCACATTGCGTTCAAGTGCAAGCCAATTATTATCTGATCAGTTGAACAACCTTGCGGGCAATTTGATACAAGGTGTGGACTTGAATTTCGATCTCAATTCGCAGGAAGATTATTCTACAGGCGCTGCAGCCTATCGCACAAATTTAAATGTAGGATTGACAAAGAAATTGATGAACGACAGGCTGAAAGTGAATGTAGGCAGCAACTTTGAACTGGAAGGCCCGAAAAACAGTAATCGTGCTCCTTCCACCATTGCAGGTGATGTATCAGTGGATTACCAGTTAACAAAAGATGGAAGATATGTTATAAGACTTTACAGGATAAACCAGTACGAAGGTGTGATTGATGGCCAGGTAATTGAAACAGGTGCAAGATTTATGTTAACGTTCGATTATGATCAGTTGAAAGAAATATTTGAAGGACGAAAAAAAGCAGAGCAGAAAAAAGAGGCGAACTCAAATGGTAATCAACAAAGGTCAAAAGGTGAATAAAACAATTGCTTTACCGGAATTTATTAAGTGAATAGTAAATGGTCAATCGTAAATGCCAATTGTAATTGCTGAATAATGTTCAGAACGTACAAGTGAGTGACACAACGTAAGCTTAATAGCAGCACAAAAGCCGGCAAACAAAAAATAAAATGAAGATGAAGGCAAGGGAAATTTTATACAGTGTTTTGGTTTTGATGATTTTTTCTGCATGCAATGTAACTAAGCATTTAGAGCCGGGACAAAATTTATACTGGGGTTCTAAGATAAAATATGAATCAACTGCGCCACTTTCAAAAAGTAAAAAGAAAGATCTCACATCTCAGTTGCAGGGTCTTATAAGGCCAAAACCAAATTCACGCATACTCGGAATTCCATTTAAATTATGGGTCCATAACCTTGCTCCGGATACAAGTGTGCATCATGGATTGTTTCATTGGCTAAGCAGGAAATTTGGAGAAGGGCCTGTAATTGCAGATATGAAAACACTAAATAAAAACAGGGAAGTATTGCAGAATTATTTAGAGAATATAGGTTATTTCAGAGATAGTGTTGCTCTTGATACAAGTGTGAAGAAGAAAAAACTGACGGCTATTTATACAGCAATGATTGATCACCAGTACACCATTCGCCATGTAACTTTTCCAACTGATTCCAGTGCACTAAGTAGCCAAATTGCAAGAATTACAAGAAGACGTTCACTTTTAAAACCAGGCAATCCATATAATCTTGATGTAATAAAATTGGAGCGTGCAAGGATAGATGCTCGTTTGAAAGAAAGAGGTTTTTATTATTTCAATCCGGATTACCTGTTAGCGAATGTGGATTCCACCGTAGGTGATCATAAAGTGGATATGAATATTACTGTGAAGCCTGAAACACCAGGAGAAGCAAGAGAAGTTTACAAGATAGGCGATGTAGTTGTTTATGCAGATTATGATATTAACTCAGACACGAGTTTAGCACAGGCTAAAGAATTTGCAGGCTACAAAATTGTGGATCCAAAACATAAGT
>JAEZRL010000462.1 GCA_023440945.1 Bacteroidota bacterium | reverse complement strand
GTAATGCATTCTGAGTAATGCCGAAACTTCATCGGGATTTGCGTTATCAATCTTGCTAATAAAATCAGTAGCAGTTCTTACCGGCTTGTACCAGTTAACCCAATAGGTGCCGCCTGCATTATTGTCCCACGTGCTTTGATTAAGGTTATTAGACATTACCCATGACAGAGACCAATATTTAGCCTCGTCAGAAGCTCCTGTCCATGGGCCCGCATAAGAACTGGGAGCAAAGCGGCTGTTGAATTCATCGGGTATGTTGGTATAGATCTGTGCCAGGTAAGCATTGGTGTTTACAAGTGATTTAAATATGTCATCTTCCCGCAAAACATTGTCCGGAATCTGGTCCAGGAATTTTTTACAGGAACCCAAAACAACTGTGCTCATAATAAGCACAATGAGTATTATTTTGTTTTTCATTCGTCTGTTTTTTTGTTTTTTACAATTACCCATAAAACCCCGCTAAAACACTCATTCCAGGTGAAAAAGGTGTTATGCGAGTTTCATCACTATTAATAATTATACTGCAGTTAAAAATTCAATTGAATGCCGAGTGATAAATTCCTTGTATTAGGATATGTATTACCATTACCGGTGTTCATTTCCGGATCCCACAGTTTGAAAGGACTCCAATAAAGCAGGTTTACTCCTGAGAAATAAATGCGGCCATTTTTTAAACCTATTTTTTTCAAAGTTCCGCTTGGCAGGTTATAGCCAACATCAAGCGTTTTAAACCTGATAAAACTGATATCTTTTACCCACCATGTACTTGGTTGGTTATTATTATTGGTAATAGAACTGCCTACACCAAGACGTGGATATAAAGGATGCTCCGCATGGTTTTCTTCTGTCCACCTGTCAACAGTGCTTGCATATACATTTCCATCGTTTCCGCCACCTGCAAAAGGCATGCGGGCATTATCACTAAGTGTGCGATATGCATCTGAAACGCCCTGGAAGAATGCACTCAAATAAAATTGTCCAACATTGATATTAAATCCGAAACCATAAATAAGGCTCGGCACATCGCCCCTGCTTATTTTAGTTTGATCATAAATATTTACTACCCCATCACCGTTCAAGTCTTTATATTTTATATCCCCAACGCGTGGATTACCTAATGCAGTTTGGTCTGCGCTGTTCTCTATTTCTTTCTGGCTTTGGAAGAGCCCTTCTGCCACATAACCGAACTGGGATAATATATTTTGCCCACGCCTTTCCTGGTACGGATCGGCATAAGGCGCCTGCCGGTTTTCAATAAGCACATCCTGGTTGTAAGAGAAGGTTCCTCTGAAAGAAATAGAAGTTTTCGCACCAAGTTTTACAGGCTGTAATTCAACTGTACCATCAAAGCCGGAAGCATTTACGATTCCGTAATTACCAACCGGGTTATATTGAAGCCCTGCGTAATTTGGGAAGTCAGCCCTTGTAAGGAACACGCCTGTTCTATGCGACTTGAAATAGTCAAGTACGAAGGAAAGCTTATTATTCAACACATTAAATTCAACACCAAGGTCTTGGGTATGCGCAGTTGCCCACGAAACGTCTGCACCATATTGGGAGATATTGATACCTGAAATATAGCCTGTGTTCGTATTTGGCGTACCAAACCAAATACCATTGGCTCCCGTAGTTATAAGTGTTAAGTAACCAAACCGTAAACCAGTTCCTGGCGCACCCGCAATACCGTTGGAGTAGCGTACTTTGAAGAATTGGAAGACACCAGAAAGCGGTTCAAAAAACTTCTCCTTCGAAAGCACCCATCCCAAACCTACAGAAGGGAAAAAGCCGAATCTTTTTGAAGGCGCATAATCTTCAGAACCATTATATCCTGCGTTGAACTCAACAAAATATCTATCGCGATAAGAATAAGTAATCTTACCTGCATAGTTCTGCTGACGATGCGGAATATAATCGCTTAGGTTGTCAGTGAAAGGATATAACTGGCTGAGCTGGTTATAAACCAACATAGAATAGATGTGGTGATCACCAAAATAATTATCGTACGTTATTTGCCCCTGCGCTGTAAACTGGCGGGTGGCATCATTATCCCTGCTGAAACTTAAATTATCTGAACCCGCCAGCATCTGCTCCAGATTTAAAGAACCATCCTCGTTATAATGGTTTACCTGGTCCAGATAATAAATACTTCTCGACCTTGTTCTATTTTGCGTGGATGAGTTCCATACATCAAATGAATACAATCCACTTACAGATAAGCCTTTCACCCAAAAACTTAAATCCTGTGAAAGTGATGCATTACTGTTCAGCTTTGAGGTAAATATGTTTGAATAACCGGTTTGAGTTACAGCAGCCCAGGGATTAGGTGAAGGGCCGGAGCCATAAGCAATACCGGATACGATGTTATTCGGGTAGGTTGGTGGATAAAAAACCGGACTTGCATTCATTGCCTGAACAAATGCTTGTGTAGCGCCTGCGCCGGGTTGATTGAAATTAGTTATATAACCACTGATACCGAGGGAGAACTTGGTTGTTTTGGTCCATTTCATATCCACATTGGAAGTGAAATTGTAGCGCTGAAAGCGAGTGCCCGCATTATAAGTTACATTAGGATCTGTCTTCAGTAAAGAGGCCTCATCGTAATAGGCGAGAGAAGTATAAAAATTGGTGTTTTCTGAACCGCCTGTAGCACTGAAGTTGAATCGCTTATTAGAAGCTGCATTTTTGAATAGATAATCCAGCCAGTCAACATTTGGATATACATAAGGGTTTGCCTTGCCTGAAAGAGTACTATCCATATAATCCTGCGTAAATTGAGGTTGCAGGCCGGATGCAATCATGGCTTCATTCTTCAGCTCCATGTAGGTTCTCGCATCTGTCATCTCTGGAACTTTTGTGAACGCGGTAATCCCCTGATTATAGTTAAGCATAAGATTTACCTTGCCTGGCTTTCCTCTTTTAGTGGTAATAAGGATTACGCCATTTGCACCTAGTGAGCCATACACTGCTGTAGCTGCAGCATCTTTTAACACGGTGAATGTTGCTATATCTTCCGGGTCTATACTGTTAAGGTCCCTTCCCTGTATTCCATCAATTATTACCAAAGCACCGCTACTGTTATTACCAAAGGTTTGAATACCTCTTATCCATACATCTGCAGTATTGCTGCCCGGTAAGCCGGAACGTTGAACACCAACAAGGCCGGATATGCGACCCGCAAGCATCGTACTTATGTTTGCTACCGGATGCTGCAGTTCTTCGGCTTTTACAGTTGATTGGGCGCCTACAAGACTAACTTTTTTCTGTCTTCCATAACCTACAACAACAACATCATTCAAGCTGCCTTCCTGGGCTTCAAGTGTTATGTCGTAGGAAATACGATCGCTGATCGCAATAGTTTGCACCTTATATCCGACAAAAGAGAACGAAATAGAGTCGCCCTGCAGCGCTTGTATTAAGTAAGTTCCTTTCTCGTCGGTTAAAACGGTTTTATCGCTTTTCCGGTCATGAACCGTAACTCCCTGGAGAGCGCTATTTAATTCATTTCGTACCACACCGGTAATAGTCAGTTCCTGTTTTGTTTGTTGTGCACCTACTTGTTGAGTAATAAACAAATGGAAAAATAGGAAGAGTGATAGAAGTTTTAAGCTTCTTCCCGTCGAGTAGAATTTCATTAGGCAATGTTTTTTACGTTGATGAATGGACATGCTGTTAGAGAGGCATGATTTGAAATGGCAGTCGTTTTGGCCTTCGTTTTTTACAGCAAGCCTGTTAGCAGCGCAATTTTAGTGTCGCAGGTATTAAAAAGGGGGTTAAAAGGAGGGTTAATACAGAAAAACTTTTAGTTAACCTTAACATTTGTGTTGCTAAAACGGGGATTTTAACCGTTAAAATAGAAAAATTAGCTCCCAGTCGGACGGACGCCTTCAAAATCTATCGGGCAGTCAATTCCCAACGACCGTTTATATTCCTCTGCATAATTGTCAAAAACTTTTTTGGCATGATCAGCGCCTTTCAGTTTTTTAATTGCTGCTATTTGATATTTGAATGCTTCCTCATTAAAAGGCTCTATCCTTAAAATGTGTCTTGATATTTCCAGCACTAGCTTCAGGTTATCTTTGTGATAGATTTTTTTAAGATGATTGGTTAAAAGCTTAATTAATCTTTGTTCATAGTCATATTTAGCCTCTTCAAGCCAGGTTTCATGCATTTGCTGCATAAGGCCGCCACGCAAAAGAATCGGCAATTTTTCTGCCGGCAGCTCACTGCTATTCAAAATTTCAGAAGCCGAAACATAATCGCAAAAAACTTCATCATTCAACTTGAAAAAATAATTGTCACCGGAGAAAACTAATTCGAGCTGCGGGATACTGCTTATCGCGTTTCTTAAATGGTTAAAGGTTACACCACGGATATTTTTTG
>JAEZRL010000234.1 GCA_023440945.1 Bacteroidota bacterium | reverse complement strand
CTGCATCTTCAACCGTTACAAAGAAGCCTGTACAACCGGCCAAAGCAAAAATTTAGAAAGAATAAGTTTGCATAAACAAAAGAGGTGATGCTTAAAAACATCACCTCTTTTTATTTTGAGTTGAATTGAGGGATAAGGAGAGGAGATATGATTCTTTTTGAACTTATCAGGCCACTGAGAATGTGAAAGCGCAGCTTCTGAAACAACAGAACCTCGTTTTTTATCTGTAAAAACCTTTTCTGAAATGGTAGGAGCCACTTAGGATGTACAAAAAGGCACGCAAGATAAAACCTATAAGGTTTCAAAAACCTTATAGGTTTTTGCGGAAGTGGTAGGGAGTACTTCTGAAGTGGTAAGGGGTACTTCAGAAGTACAAATTTCTATCTTTTTACCTGCTCTTTGTATCTTTTTACCTCAGCGAGCAGCTTCGGAAGTACAAAAAGCTACTTCGGAAGTACAAATTTCTATCTTTTCACCTGCTCTTTCTATCTTTTTACATCGACGAGCAGCTTCGGAAGTACAAAAAGCTACTTCCGAAGTACAAATTTCTATCTTTTTACCTGCTCTTTGTATCTTTTTACCTCGACGAGCAGCTTCGGAAGTACAAAAAGCTACTTCCGAAGTGGGTGGGGGTACTTCCAAGGTGGAATTAAAGCGTAAAAACTATTGAGCAACTCCTTTTTTCTTTTCCAATAAAGATAATTCACTGTCTTCCCGCACTATTTTGTTGGTAAGTTTTCCCAATCCATCAACTTCCATTTCTATAACATCACCAACCTGCAGCCATTGTTCTTCATAAGCAGCATCGTTTAGTTTTGCGGTACCATTTATTTCCAGAAAACAACCTGTTCCAACTGTTCCGCTGCCAATTACATCTCCCGGAAGCAGTGTAACACCATAAGCACAACGCTCAATTATTTCAGCAAATGTCCAATCCATATCGCTTAAATTACCTTTACTAACCTGTTTGCCATTAACGGTACAACGCATCTCCAGATTCCAGCTTTTACCGGTATGCCCTTTCTTACAAGGAACCTCAAAAGCTTCAAGTTCATCTATTGTTACCAGCCACGGACCTAAAACGGTTGCAAAATCTTTCCCTTTTGCCGGGCCTAAATTCAATTTCATTTCATCTGCCTGCAATAAACGGGCACTCATATCATTCATTATCATCAAACCTGCAATGTATTCATCCGCTTCATCCGCGGTAATATTGCGGGCAGGCTTGCTGATAACAACAGCAGCTTCCATTTCAAAATCGAGTTTCTGCAAATGATCCGGCATACATAAGATTTCTCCCGGCCCCTGCACCGAATGCGGATTGGTAAAATAAAAAACAGGAAACTGGTCAAATTCAGGAATCATTGGTACATCGCGGTTTCTTCTCGCCGTTTCAACATGTTGACGAAAAGCATAAGCATCCCGGCAGGTGGGTGGAAACGGAACAGGCGCTAACATTTCTAATCCTTCAACCGGTATTCCTCTCTCCTTTCCTATCCTGCCCTCTTTTATTGCTTTATCACAAGCTTGTGCAAGCTGAAAATTATCTTCCCAATATTGCAAAAACATCATCATGCTCGATGGCAAGTCAGGATGAAGAAAATCTGTATCATATAAATAATCATCTACAAAAAGAGCTAACTGGTCGTGACCATCTTTTAGATAAGAAACTAATTTCATCGTATCAATTTATGTTGAAAGTAAAGGTAATGATAGCATAATGCCCGATGATAAAAATCATCACCATAATAACTTACAGAAAGCTTTATGGAAGGAAGAAGTAAGACATACTTCAGCATCTTTCATTTTATCTTTTTCAAGGCAGAACCTTTGTGTGCAGCAATGTGTTCTGTTTTGTCGCTTTTAATTTCATACTGAGGATCATCTTCACTGGCATGATGCGTATAACCTTTGTAATTAAAATCAGAAGTATGAATGTTTATAATGGTTCCTGTTACATGGCCAGCCTCGGAGTTCCATGTTACATGATCACCAACTTTAAATTTTCCAGCCATAATAATTGTTTTAAAATCTCCTCACTAAAAATACCAATTGCAGCCCGAAGTTTATAGCAGCAATCGTATTATTAGAAGGATTTAAGTGAAGTAAAAACTAAAAAGAAAGATGTAACTTAACTGTTCAATCACGGTTAAAAAAATCCTTTTAAAACACAATCAAGTTTTGTTTGAATTATCGTGACCAAAGTGCAGGAGGCGGAGATGAAAATTATTACACTGATTGTTGTTTTCTATTTATGCACTGCTGATTTACTTCATGCACAAACAGTGCTTTATTCTCCTGAAGTTGGAAACGCTGCTTCTACACAATTTGAAATGATCGGAAGAGTAAATAATTTTTACTGGATAATTAAGAGCAAAAAAAATTACAACGCAAGAAATACAGAACCGTGGATAAATGATAAAAGCGTAAGCTTTGAAGTGTATAACGAACGGATGAATAAAATAAAAACGCTTCCATCTTTCATAGCAGGTAATACAATAAAAGAATATTTTTTTGCCGGAAATAATTATTTTGATCAGCTTGAATTTATTAATGATGACGGCATAAAAATTTTAATCACAAGATATACGTCTGACGGAAATATTGTTTATTCAGGTAAACAACTTAACATGTTTAAGGGCAATATAAGAGGTGATGATTTTTTGTTTCTGCGTTCGCAGGATAAAAGCAAAAATCTTTTTTTAGCTTTTGAAACAAATAAAGATGAGCTACCCAAATTGCATACTTTTTTATACGATAACAACTGGAATATTTTATTAGAAAATGTGTATGAAGATCACAACTTAACACAACCTTTTGTTCAATATGATTTCATTAATCATCCTTCTGATTTTTTTGATAATGCGCCTGCAAAACTTACAAACAATGGAGATTGGTTAATGCTTTCTCCCTCCCGTGAAAACAATAATTATGTGTTGTTTCATTTTCACAATATTGACAGCAGCATAACGTACAACGAAATAAAACTGAATAAAAATGCCGTTGTAGAAAATTTGTCTTTATCGCTGAATAATAAGGAAGGCGAAGCTTTTGCAGGTGTTTTAACCAACACAAAATATGAAGCAGTAAAAAAAGCACACAT
>JAEZRL010000229.1 GCA_023440945.1 Bacteroidota bacterium | reverse complement strand
GTATAAGTAATGGGCCGGGTTCACCTTCGTTACTGTCAATTGCGCCACCTGTAATGCCGGGTATTTCACGATTACAAATGATGGTCTTGCCATTTAAAACAACCGTAACCATTCTGCCGATCAACGTAATATCATACGCTTGCCATTCGCCTGCTTTTTTAGCTGCTTTTTCGCTTGCTGCAAGAAAGCCATAAATAGCGCCTAATTGTTCTGTTCTTGGGTGTGTTTGAGGTTCTTCATCATCTTCTACCTGCGTTTCATAACGGCCGCGAAGATATACGCCGCTGTTGCTGCCTTTAGGATAACGGAACTCAATATGTAATTTAAAATCTGTAAACTTTTGATCGGTTATAAGGTTTGCACCTGATTTTGGACTTTTTAAAACGCCGTTTTCAACTATCCACTGATTATTGCCAAGTGCTTTCCAGCCGGTCATATCTTTACCATTGAATAATTTTATCTGTTCACCCCAAACAGGTTCTTTATCCCGTTGTAAAGAGGGGGCACGAACAGCGGTATAAGAAAAGCTTTTACCATCGCTGTAAGTAATGGTTCCTAATAAATTATCGCCTTCTAAAGTTCCTTCTATCTTCAAATCCTCATTACCTTGTTCCCATTGTGGCGGAATAGTGAAGCTCATCTTTCCGTTATCAAAATTAATTTTTGAAACAGGTCTTGCACTTCCCGCAAACCCAACAAACTGGCCTACCAATGTTTTAAAACCGGAGTAATTTACTTCCAGCCAAGAGGGCAATTTCTTACCATTGTAATCAATAGTAATATCCCATCTTCCAAGAATTGCAGGAGCATCATCTTTTTTAAATTCCTGTTTTGCATTTACGGAAACAGTTGCAAGCATTAACGCAAGAGGTACAAGCAAAAACCGCAAGCAGTTTACAAACATTTTTTTCATATTGTTCTTATGTTTTCTATCAGTCGAAAGTAGAAATAAATCAGTCAATAAAGAGTGATTTTATTTTTTTGTTTGTCATCTCCAGAGCAACTATTTGGCTTTCGTTGTGTCACTCACTTGTACGCCTTGTTCTTTATTCAGCAAATGAATACAATGGCAACTTATTATTGTTGAAACCAGGATAAAGATTATTTATTCAACCTTCTTTAAATTTTTTCCTTAATTCATCTTATACTTGCATACATGAAAACACGAAGATCTTTTTTAACCTCCGCAGCGGTGCTTGGCGCTTCTGCAATGGTATCTGCTACGCCTGTTCAAAAGACAAAAAAACCTTTGATTCATCACGCAATTTTCTGGCTTAAGAATCCTGCTTCTGCAGCAGACAGAGATAAACTTGTTGAGGGTGTTAAAACACTTGCAGGTATTGGTAAGATAAAACAATTGTATATTGGTATTGTTGCCGATACAGAAAAGCGTGATGTAGTTGATCAATCATGGGGCGTATCAGAAATCATGTTTTTTGATAACCTTGAAGACCAGTCTTCGTATCAATCCGATCCCATTCACCAGGCTTTTATAAAAAATTACAGCCACCTGTGGGAGAAAGTTATTGTATATGATGCAATCACGGTGTAGTTGAATCTTTAACGAGTAAATTCTGGTTATTACTCCCTTGTAAACTTTAGGGTTTTAATCGCCTGCAGCACATCTTTCTCATTATCCGCGCTTAAATTATTGCCATACAAATAAAAGCGTGAAACAGCAGAGCCGGTAACTTTAATGCTATCAATATAAACACCGGTTATTCCTGTGCCTGGTTGTTTTGGCGAAACAACCTTCGCATTAAAGCCATCAATTTCTTTCCACTTCATCTTTGTTTGAGTGTTAGCAGCATCAGCAAAAATAATTTTACCGGTATCCGTTGGCTCACTCCCACCTGCGATATAATTAAAGGCTATGGTGTCTTTATTGTCAATTGCAATTCTGCCTGCATTTTTGTTTGTACTATCATCTTTAACCCGGCCCCAAAGTAATGGCGCTTCAATCGTGAACGTGCCATAGTTCAAGATCTTTGTATCTACGATTCGTTTTTTACGGTGTTTACAGGCAGCTAATGCAAATAAGGCGATTGCGATAAAAAAAATTCTTTTCATACGTTAGGAGAAGATCATTAATAACGATGATCAACGATCGTAAAAGTTATACAGATAATTTTGGCGTGAAGATACACTACCTTTTTAAATTTTTATTGCAAATGAAGAATGGTTCTGTTCAGCCCTGTTTACATTATCTTTTTTTAAAGAATATTTCCCCGACGCAACCGCTAACATCCAACAAAGTTTTAAATTACTTTCGGTTCTTATAACAATCTTTCAATGAAGTACCTGAGCCGTTCTGCTTCTGCTGTTTTAGTTGCTGTGTTAATTTCTGTCACTGCTGCATCTACTGCGCAAACACCTTCATCATCTTTTAAAGTAATTGCTTTTTATACCGCAAAGCATGATGCAGCACACATCAGTTTTGTGCATGAAGCCAATAAATGGTTTCCAAAAATGGCGGCAAAATATCATTTCACGTACGATTCTACAAACGACTGGTCTCATCTTAATAAAAACTTTTTATCCCAGTACCAGGTTGTTCTGTTTTTAGATACAAGACCCGAAGCGCCTGCACAAAGACAAGCATTTGAAAGCTACATGAAGAATGGCGGCGCATGGATGGGCTTTCATTTTTCCGCGTTTGCTTTAACGCCATCGGATTATCCGCAAAACTGGAACTGGTATCATAACCAGTTTTTAGGTTCCGGCGAATACGTAAGCAATACCTGGAGACCTACTTCTGCTATACTCCGTCTAGAAGCAAAACATCATCCTGCGCTTAAAAATCTACCCGATACTTTTCGCTCCTCTCCAAACGAGTGGTACCGGTGGTCGAACGATCTTACAAAAAATCCTGACATACAAATATTACTTTCTATTGATCCTGCAAACTTCCCTTTAGGCACCGGGCCTAAGCCGAATGAAATATGGCATAGTGGTTACTATCCTGTGGTATGGACTAATAAAAAATACAACATGATCTATTTCAACATGGGGCATAACGATATTGATTACGAGCACAAAACCAACAAAGAATTATCTTTTACATTTAATAACCCCGTTCAGGATAAACTTATCATAAACGCTTTATTGTGGTTAGGAGAGAAGCATAACAAACCCGACTAAAAAGAAATCGCCGAAAAAGAAATACAAAAATTGGTGGAGAAGAAAAGTTTTAATACTTTGTTAATACTTTTTAATCAAAATATGTAACCTTATGAAAACAAATCGCATTGTTCTTGGCCTTGCTGTATTTATCCTGTTTTTTTCTTCCTGTAAAAAAGATGTTATCGAAGAGCAAAGTCAATCCCAACTTTCTGCTTCTGATGCAATGTCTTCGAATCACAAATTGATTGTAGTAGTTAAGGATGGTTTTAAGATGGATGATGTTACAAAAGCGATGACCTCCGTACAGGGAAGATCGCTCATCACCAAAGAAATCCTTTCTCAAATGGGCATTATGATCGTAAATTCATCAGATGCAACACTGGCAGACCGGTTAAGAAAGCTTCCCGGTGTTGAAGCGGTAGCCTCAGATGTAAAGATGAAGTTATTGCCATCCGTACCTTTTGAACGGCTTAACAAAACAAAAAATACTTCAAAATCTATCGTTGCAAAAAACCCATTCAGCTATTTACAATGGGCGCTTGACGCGGTGCATGTAAAAGGTGCGTGGAATAAAGATTATGAAGGGAAAAACGCCGTGGTAGCCGTACTTGATGGTGGTTTTTATACACACGACCCGGATATTGCTCCTAATGTTATAGCAAAACAAAGTTTTGTGGAGGGCGAGCCTGTTGAGTTTAAAGGCGAGGGCTTTAGTCATGGAACACATGTAGCAGGTATTATTGCAGCGGCAGACAATGATATTGGCGTTATAGGTGTTGCACCAAAAGCAAAACTGATGTTGGTAAAAGTGTTAGGTGATGATGGTTTTGGAAGCTGGTCTTCTATTATTGAAGGCATTTATTATGCTGCAATGCATGGTGCAAATGTTATTAATATGAGTTTAGGCGGTTATCTTTCCAAAGACGAGAATAAAGAGCTGGTAACTGCTTTAAATAAAGCCACCCGGTTTGCACATCTTTTAGGCGTAACGGTTATTGCGGCTGCAGGCAACGATGCTGTAAACTTTGATAAAGTAAGAGGTTTCAGCCATTATCCTGCTGCATGCCAGTTTGTTCTTTCTATTGCAGCAAATGGCCCTAAAAACTGGGCGTATAATCCAAACACAAATTTATACAAGCCCGCCGTTTATTCTAATTACGGAAAAAACTTTGTTTCATTAGGTGCACCCGGTGGTAATTTAATTCCGCCATTGGATTACAGCATTGTTATCGTTGGCAATGTTATAGCACCAGCTTATGCTTTCGATATGGTTTTAAGTAACGGTTTTTACGACAAAACTTATGGTTATGGTGTTGGCTGGGCAGCAGGTACAAGCCAGGCAGCACCGTATGCAAGTGGCATAGCAGCTCTCTTGTACGGTAAGTATAAAGGAATACCCTTTGCACCCTTGGTAGAGTATGTTTTAACAGAAACAGCAACTGTACGTGCACAGGCCGCCTATTTTGGAAAAGGAGAAGTAAATGGTGCATCAGCGCTTAGATATAAATTCTTTTAAACCAGAGACACTCTAAATGAAAGAGGTTGCTCAACGGCAACCTCTTTTCGTTTTATGGAAGGTATGGAAATATCGCTTTTACGAACATTTTCACCCAGTAAACTGCCGTGCTTTTCATAACCCAAATGTTCATGTGGCTCAGCTTCCGGCAATTGCTTTACATCACGTTTAAATAATGCATCCATAAACTGCTGGAATTCTTCACCGCTTTGAAATTGTTTTAAAAATTCTGAAGGTAATTGCTCTAATAGTTTGTTTGTATTTTTCATTTAAGTGCAAGTTTATCACTTACACACTTATTTAGACAATACATGTTTTTAACCTGCGGGAACACATTGAAGGCCTGCGACACCCTGTTGTTGGTTAAGTATGCCTGTTTAAAGGTTCATCTGCAAATGCCACCAACCGACCTCCCGCCGGAATGGATAAACAACGAAACGCCCTTGACAGAAGCACAAGCGGTTTAAAGCTGTTTTAAGACTGGCTGAGGAGATTTTAAGAGGGGATGGTATTGATAATACCGTAAACGTAAGTAGATTGGATTGTACTAATAACAATTGAGAATGTATAATATTAATTGAAAATCAGTGAGGTTTTTTTTGAAAGAAGAGCGTGCAATAGCATAAATTAGCGGGTTGTGTGCTATATGACGAAATTCACAAAAGTTAAGACAGGTGATTTAATTAAAGTTCCTCTTCGACAGGACGCATGGACATATGCAAGGATTTTAATTGAAGGAAGTTATGCTTTTTATGACTGCCTTTCAACGACTGACCGTGCAGATTTTGAACAGATTATCAAGAGTGACATTTTATTCATAGCTCACGTTGACATTTTCGCAATTAAAGATGGACACTGGACAATTGTTACAAACATTCCTTTAGAAGAAAGGCTTGCTAAGTTACATCCTCGATATTTCAATCCTGCTCCAATGAACCAAGAGAATGTCAACTTTTACGAGGTTTATAAAAACCAAATAGAGGACGCAATCGGAAAAGATTGGATTAAAACTGGAAGAATGCAATTGGACGGTCTTTATGGACAGTTGCACATTCAAGCAAGAATTAATGATTATTATCGCGGAAAAAGAAATGAAGAAAATAAAGCAAACATTTGGTTCTTTAAAAAGTATCTTGGACTTACTACTGACGAACTGATAGACTTCAAATAGTTTGCGTTACTAAACAGCACACAACAGCGGGTTTCCCCTTATCCACAGTGTTCACTTAAAAGTTATGAGTGCAGGTAGAGACATTGCACGAAAGAAAGCAGTGTTACATTTCCTGCATAAAAAAATCAGCTCCATGCAAATGGAGCTGATAAACTATTTTCAGCAAGCAGCATCAGAGAAACTGCCTGCAACAATCTTATGCTTGTGTTTTAAAACGGGCTGCTTCCACCATCAATCACAAACTCAGAACCTGT
>JAEZRL010000227.1 GCA_023440945.1 Bacteroidota bacterium | reverse complement strand
GTGTAATAGAAATCAAAAAAATAGTTTGAAAATTATGAACAGACCTTATCATCCGGTAACCAATAACTCCCATCATTAAACCAATAGCAACACCACCTAAAACTTCCTGGGCAAATAATTGTAAAATTTTATTGAGTGAAACGCTTGTATCCGGTTGAACAGCTATCTCAAGCAGGACAATAAAAAGAACAAGGCCCAAGCCGTCATTAAACAAAGATTCTCCGGAAATAATTGTATGAAGCCGTGGCGGTATTTTTGATTTATTCAGAATTGCTGCAACAGCAATCGGATCTGTTGGCGAAATAAGTGCACCAAATAAAAAACAATATACCATCGGTATATCAATTTGCAAGGCTTGTGTTACCAGGTATAGTAGGCCACCAAACGCACCTGCTGAAACGGCCACGCCAAAAGTGCTTAATAAAAAAACCGGCAAACGTTGCTCTTTCAACTTTTTATAATCAAAATGAATAGCGCTTGCAAAAAGCAGAAAACCAAGCATTACATCCAATACAGTTTTTGAAAAGTCAATACTGCTTGCAAGTGTTTTAAAAGTGTTCGCCAGACCGCTACTGGTATTCCCTGCTAATAAAATAAGAACTGATACGATTACCGAAATGGTTACAACGCCAATAGTTCCCGGTAATTTTATAAGTCTTTCATTCAGATAAGAAAAAGCTGCACTGATTATAAGCAATATGGTTATGATAGTTAAAAGATCCATAATGATTTTATCCTTACCTCAACTTACTTATCAATACCTGCACCAAATATTTTTTTCAAGAATAGGAGCATTGATTTCGCTATTTTAATCTTTGATGTTCTTCTTTAAAAATTTATTCAAAAAATTTGGGTAACAACAAAAGGTAAACAGGGGTTAAAAATTATTAGAATGCCAACACTTGCAAAATACTTTTAGTTACTTCAAGAAAAATAAATAGAATTTCAAGCACTGATAAAGGGTTTGATAGTGTAATGAAACAAATTAGTATGCGCAAACAAGGCTTCACAAAAAAGCGTTTTTTAAAAATTGCGGGAAATGTAATTTTTTATACGCTATTGTTGCTGTTTGTTACTAATACTGAAGCAAAATCGTGGTTATTAAAACAACTCCTTTCAACAGGTTTATTCAAAGCAGAAATTAAAAAAGAAACTGTAATTGAATCTTCAAATTATACATCGCTTTCTTACACTAATGAAGAAGGAAGTAAATGGTCAACTGCAGATTTAAAAGGTAAAGTAGTGTTTATTAACTTTTGGGCCAGCTGGTGCCCGCCCTGCCGTGCAGAAATGCCTTCTCTGCATGAATTATATGAAAAATTTAAAGCTGATGACCGTATTGTTTTTTTATTTATGAACGAAGATGAAGATTTAGCTAAAGCAAAAGCATATCTTCAAAAAGAAGGTTTTTCATTTCCTTTTGTTTTTGCTACAGGTACTGTACCATACCAAATATTTAGCGGGACTTTGCCTACAACAATAGTATTGAACAAACAAGGAAACATCGTATTAAAGCATGAAGGTCTTGCCCGTTATAATACAAAGAAGTTTGAAGAACAATTAAGAGCTTTATTCTGATTTGTGTGATTATGTACTTAGCTGCATTACTACTATAAAGCTTTACTTGTGTCACTCTCTTCAAGGTTCTGTTCTATACTCAACCAAATTTTTAGCAACAATAAATTTTAGGAGCATAATTTTTCAGCAAAGAACAAAGCGCTGAAGTAAGTGACACAACGAAGTTTTAATACATGCACTAAAGCTAAGTGCAAAAAAAATCCCCGTTTCACTGAACGGGGATGTGATGATAAGCAAGTTGTTTTGTTATTTGAACATTGCCACTTTTGCTTTATCAACTGTTGGAGTTGATTTAATAACGCTTGTAACGGCATGTTCGTTTTTAACATCTTCACCTTTGTGTACCGCTGCTAATGTTGGTGCAATTACCAAAGAAACAATAGACATTAATTTAATGAGGATGTTCATCGAAGGACCAGAAGTATCTTTGAAAGGATCGCCCACTGTATCTCCAGTTACAGAAGCTTTATGGGGTTCTGATTTTTTATAATAGGTTTCACCGTTTATTTCAACACCTTTTTCAAAACTTTTCTTGGCATTATCCCAGGCACCTCCGGCATTGTTTTGGAACATTCCCATCAACACACCGCTTACTGTTGCGCCGGCAAGAAAACCGCCCAAAGCCTCAGGACCTAAGATAAACCCAATAACCAGGGGTGAAATAATAGCAATAGCTCCGGGAGCCATCATTTTTTTAATAGAAGCTTCGGTAGAAATAGCTACGCATTTGTCATATTCCGGTTTGCCTGTTCCTTCCATAATCCCTGCAATAGAACGGAATTGACGGCGCACTTCTTCTACCATCGCCATCGCTGCTTGCCCCACAGCACGAATGGCTAGCGAAGAAAAAATAAAAGGTATCATTCCTCCTACAAAAAGAGAAGCAAGCACTTTTGCTTTATAAATATCAATGCCAGCCATAGTATATCCGTTGTGATTAACCACTCCTACATAAGCAGCAAACAAAGCCAGTGCAGTTAATGCAGCAGAGGCGATGGCAAAGCCTTTGCCGGTTGCTGCCGTAGTATTACCAACAGCATCAAGCACGTCTGTTTTTTCGCGAACCTCTTTTGGTAACTCAGACATCTCTGCAATACCACCTGCGTTATCTGCGATAGGACCAAATGCATCTATTGCCAGTTGCATAGCAGTTGTTGCCATCATACCTGCTGCAGCGATAGCCACACCATATAAACCGGCACAGGCGTAAGAACCCCAGATGCCTGCAGCCAAAACAAGGATTGGCAATAAAGTAGATTCCATACCTACAGCCAAACCACCGATAACGTTAGTGGCATGACCAGTTGCAGACTGGCGAATAATACTTAACACCGGACGTTTACCCATTGCGGTATAATATTCGGTGATCAAACTCATTAAAGTACCAACGCCAAGACCAACCAGTATTGCACCTAAAACACCTCCACGAGTAATGGCAATAGCGCCTGGAACTATACGCGCAGGATCATTTTCTATAAAATCTCTTTGTAAATAAACAGTTGAATCAGGTAAGATATAATAAACTAAAAAAGCACTTGCTATGGCGGTGAGAATGATAGAGCCCCAGTTACCCATATTCAATGCTTTCTGAACGTTTGCTGTATTTATGCCTGCAGAATCGCTTACTTTAACGAAGAAAGTACCAATGATTGAAAATAATATTCCTACGCCTGCAATAGTCATTGGCAATAAAATAGGAGCATAACCGCCGAAACTGTCTGTAGAAACAGCTTCCTGCCCTAAAACCATTGTTGCCAGAACGGTAGCCACATAAGAACCAAAAAGGTCGGCACCCATGCCAGCCACATCACCCACATTATCGCCCACATTATCAGCGATAGTTGCAGGGTTACGTGGATCATCTTCCGGGATACCTGCTTCCACTTTACCAACAAGGTCTGCACCTACGTCAGCAGCTTTTGTATAAATACCACCACCAACACGGGCAAATAAAGCAATAGATTCAGCGCCTAAAGAAAAACCGGTTAAAACTTCAATGGTGCGAACCATTTCAGCAGAGTTTGCTCCCGCACCATCAGCGAAAATGCTTTTAAGAACGATGAACAAACCTCCTAATCCCAATACTGCTAAACCCGCTACACCAAGACCCATAACGGAACCACCGGTGAAGGAAACGGACAAGGCTTTGGAAAGGCTTGTTCTAGCGGCATGTGCCGTACGAACGTTTGCTTTGGTAGCCACTTTCATTCCGATATAACCCGCGACAGCACTGCAAACAGCACCGATAATAAAAGCTATAGCGATAGACCAATGCGAGTTTTCGTTACTCATGGCCATCACACCTAATAATATGGCCACAATGATAACAAAATAGGTAAGAATCTTCCATTCGGCACGTAAAAAAGCCATTGCACCTTCGGCTATGTACGTACTTATTTCTTTCATTCTTTCATTACCACCATCCTGTTTTGCAACCCAATTGAATTTAATAAAGGTGTAAATTAGGCCCACAGCACCTAGCACCGGAACCAGGTAAAACAAATTTTCCATAAGCAAAATGTCAAAAAATAATTAAAATTTAAAGGATGGCAAAAATAGGGGTTAATGCAGTAAAATATTAAAAAAGATGGCTCTGAACACTTTGTTTACCTAAAAAATCGGGCGGGTTATCTAAAAAAAAGCTTAAAAGTAGCGATTTCCTTATTTTTTTTTAATTTTACACTATTAAACGTATTTAAGACACTATCCATAGGGGTATGGATTGTTTATGAAGGGTACAAAGGAGTTCAGTCTTGAACTCCTTTTTTTATCCGCCTTCACCATCGGTGATCTCACTTCCAGACTGGTTTTTTGCTTTTTCTACTTCTGATTTTGATTCTTTTTGAAGATTGTCTTTAATATTAGCATTGGCAGCAGGATTAGGATTTACTGCCATTTGCTGTAGTCCGGGAAGCTCTTCTTTTTCTGGCTGATCTTTTTTGTTTTGATGCTTTTCGTTCATAATATTTTCTTATGATAAAACAAGCATGATGCCATGAAGAAAGAAAAGTAATTTTTAGAAGTTGTTTGAGTTGATATGTACAATAGAGATTCAGAGGCTTAGAGTTGATATCTAAAGTGGAAATGCAATGAAATCTTATTTACATAAGGTAATGGCATGAAATGTTGCAGCTTCATGAATTCAACTTTGTAGTAGAAGGATCAGCGTATTGGTCTTGTTATACCAAAATAAATTCCGGTACTTGAAATAGGCAAGCTACCAATGCCTAAGCCTTTTAGCGGAACTTTAAAATACGGTTCTATTCTTATGTTGCCCACCGTTTTTATTTTAATCTGGTAACCTGCACTGAGATGCATAACAGAAAACATATTACTGCCGGAATTGAGATACGACTTGGCGCCTTCATATTCATCGCCATAATAGTCTGCCCAATAATCATATTTCTCCTTCTTCATAATATAAGAGGAGATACCTGCAGACACAAAAAAGTTATGGGCATTTTTTGCAGCAAATGCATATTGTACATTCACCGGAATTTCAAACATATTGCAATAGCCTTCAATTGATTTTATGTTTGCGTGTTCGGGAATATCTGTTCGTGTTTTATCAAAATATTTTCCCGGGCTGTAATAATTCTTTTTATCCCATAGAAGACCCGTTTCAACGGAAAGATGTTTATTAAAAGTGTACCCTGCAATAACGCCAATGCTATAACCTGTTTTTTGCAGCGATTGAAATTTTACTGTACTTATATCAGGGCCTGTTAATAATCCTGCATAAAAGTATCTTTGTTTTTCTAAGGGTTGTTTTTTTATTGAATTGCTATCTTTTAGCGATTCAGTATTTATAGCGGTAGTATCTCTGTTGAATAATTGCGTCTTCATTAAATTCGTTTGCGCAGTTGTATTTTCTTGTTGAACAGTTGATGGCAGCGTCTTCTCCTCATTCAAAGATTGATTTTTCAACTCATGTTCATTGCTTTCTTTGTTCTGATCTGTAGTAATAATTGACTGAGGTGTTACTTCATTTGTTATGATCACTTCATCAAATGGAGAACGCTTTATTAAAGACTGAAGTTTGAATTTTTCTTCATTCTTTTTTATTGCATATACCGCTTCATCCTGCTTTGAATTATTAAATAAAGAATTTTCAGCAGTTTTATCTTTTAAAATATTGGGAGTCGCAGTTTTTGTTTCTCCATTTGCATTGTTTGGTTGAGCATTTGGCTTTTGTGCTGTTTTAGTGTTTGTTATTTCCTGTTTGTTTAAAGCATTGCGATTGTTGCCCGGCATGTAAATATATTGTGTACAGATCCAGCTGAGCGGCAACAGCAGTAACAGCCACAATAATTTTTTTGTGTTATTACGGCTGCCTTTTTGCAAAGCCGGTGCTTCTTCATTTTCTTCCAACTCTTTCGAAATTTTATCCCAATCAGGTTGAGCCTTTAGTGGATAATTTTCCGAAGCTTTGCGAAACAGATCATCCATATTGTTATCTACATCCTGCATGTTTCTTTCTCCTCCTGGTCTTTAATAAATTTTTGCAATAACACTCTTGCCTTTGACAAATTTGATTTAGATGTTCCAACAGAAATATTCAGAGCATCCGCTATTTCGTGATGACTCATCCCATCAATCACGAACATATTAAATACAGTTCTGTAAGCCGGTGGTAATTTTTTTATCTGTAAAACAAGTTCTTTGTAAAGCAGTAGCTGATCGGCATTATGCGCTTTGTCCGATTCTTCCCAAACATATTCAGGCACGCCTCCGATCTCCGGCATCATGTTGTTGCGTCTTAATTCATCAATAGAACTGTTTATCATTATGCGTCTTATCCATCCCATTAATATCTTTTCTAAATTCTCTTCTTCCTCGCATCTAAACTTATCAAAATTTTTGAAGACCTTGACAAAGCCATCGTTAACAACATCTACTGCTTTTTCATATCGGTAAACATACCTGAATACAGTTTTTAACGCATAGCCATAATACTTTTCGTAAAGTATTTTTTGGTACCTGCCATCCCTGGCCATGCAACCGCTAACGATATTTCTCAGGTTGTTCAAACTTGTTATTGTTGGTTAGGTATAATTAAGTACGCATTCGCTATTAAAGGGTTGCTTTAAATTAATGTTTTTAGCGGAAAATTTTTATCATTTTATAGTGATCGGCCTGAAAAATAGTTCATTCGCAACAGTTTTTGATTTTTATCCCGCACTTCACTTCGGTTGAAATAGCATCAATTTTCATTTTGGGAAAACTGTATTCATAGATGGAAAAATTATCAAAAAGATGATTTTGATAGTAATTGATAATCAATTTACTATAGATGAATTTTCCATTGGCACGCCTTTTCGAAATATAGTTCATCCGCCTTATGATGACTGAAACTGTTTTTAATTTTTTGTTTTTATCAAAATAACAATATCCATGAAAAAGTTAGTAATCGTAATCATAGCAGCTATTTCTCTTCTCTCCGTAAAATCAATGGCGCAGGTTGCTGTAAATACGTCATCTTCTATAAGTAGTTTTTCTGCACCAACTGTTTCTGATTGCCGTAACGCTGAAACAAAAGATGTGGTTGCGAAGTACGCTTTCAACGCTAAACTGTCATTAAGCAAAGCTGAAGGAACTTTTAAACTTGCTATCAATTCTCCTGTTCGTGATTATATAATCGTAAACGTTACAGACATGATGGGTCGACAGGTAATGAGTGAAAAAACAAATGTTTCAAATGGTA
Source organism: Bacteroidota bacterium (assembly GCA_023440945.1). GTDB lineage: Bacteria > Bacteroidota > Bacteroidia > Chitinophagales > Chitinophagaceae > JAEZRL01. The sequence goes on along the minus strand of JAEZRL010000227.1, from coordinate 10,756 downwards.
TTAACAATAAAGACTTAGATCTTACTAGATTATCAAAAGGATTAAATAATGTTCAGGTAATAACAAACAGCTCAAGCAGGTCTTTAAGAATGATGCTTTAAAAAATTTCAACCCTAAACCAAATTGCTAAAGCCATGTATAACAAAGACGAAAAAGGAATTTATAATCTGATATTGAACGATCTGAAAATGCTGAACGAGAAATATAAAAAAGATATTTCTGCTCATTATCACTTCACGCTTCAGCCTTTAAATCTTTATTTCAGAAATAATCCTTCGAGGAATTTACAGAAAGATATTATTTCTGTTTTCAGCAAATACCTGGCACGTTAAAAATTGTTCAACCGGAAAATCCCACAATGTATGATTAACAACAGAACTGAAACCACCGTCATTGCTAAAAAACAAGTAAGTAATTTCCCTGCAACAATTTGTGATTATGAACAGTTGGGTAAGCAGTTATCAAAAACACCTAATTGGAAAAAGTGTTTTTACAATGCTTATAAATCAAAAGATTATTCGCTTGCAGCGTATATTTATTTTTCAAAACATTATTACCGTACAGACCTTATGGATGTGCACCAGGCATACAAATATGAAAAAAAGCTGGATGTGCAAATATTGTTGCTCTCACTCGCTTTCACAGTAATTTTTGCAATTATTTTATACCTTCTTTTAAGTTGAATATGCGAATTGATTTATGCGCTATAACACACCGGGATAAAACAATTATTATTTTTTAAGTAATGATGCAGACTCTGCATCAAGATATATAGTGAAGTTTTTATGATTGCGGAAAAGTGACGCAGGCACTTCGGGAGTTATTTCACCTTCCAGTGCCTTTTGCACTATTTCCGCTTTTCGTTTTCCGCTTACTAAAAGAACCAAATGTTTTGCTTCCATTAAAGTTGCAATACCCAATGTAATACCATGTGTTAATTGCTTTTGTTCTGTAAAATATTTTTGTCCCACTTGTTGCGTAACATCATCAATGGTACTTACATGTGTACGAAGTGATGGATCTGTTCCCGGTTCATTTAATCCTATATGACCATTCATCCCCAATCCAACGATCGCGGTGTCTATGCCTCCATGTTCAGAAATATAAGATTCAATCCTGTTGCATTCTTTATCTGTATCATTCGCTCTTCCATTAAAAAAACAGATATGATCTGTCTTAACTTTTAATGGTGAAAAAACATGATTCATGCAATAATTATAACAGCTTCCTTCATCCTTTTCATTCATGCCAAGCCATTCATCCAAACCTATAAAATACCAGTTAGAAATATTTAGGCTTCCATTATCAGCTCGTGCTGCGAGTTCCTTATAAAGTCCTGTAGGTGAATCACCTGAAGCAACACATAGCAATGGATTTTCTCTTGTTTGCATGTCCTTTATAACTGCATTTGCAGCCTTGTTGCTTAACTCTTCATAGGTATTTGAAACGATTATATTCATAGCTATTTTTTTGTTTCTAAATGAGGATGAAAATTACTTTCAAAAATTTATATACCTGTGAAATTATAACGAAAACCAATTAATAACACTACATAACGGAATAAGAAATTTGTGTTTGGATTAGCTCTTTACTTTTATGATGAAATAGTTTCAACCCAAAACCCAAACTATGCTGTCAATGCGAAACCGGATAATCACGTTTACGATTATTACAATTACGGCGGCTTACTTTTTTTTAGGCTTAACCAAAAGCAGCAACATAGAAGAAATTAATGTCCATACAAATGAAACAAATTCACAGGTTAAAGTTATAGTTGATGCTTCAAATGCTGCTGATGCGCAGTTTATTTATGGCAGTAAAAAGAAATTAATAAGCGATTTTTAAACGAGCAGTTGGGGTTTTTTCATTGAAAAATGCCGTCTCCATTTTTGGGGGCGGTTTTTTATTTTAAACAAATTAACCAGGAACAAATAAAAAATCCTTTCAAAATTTGAAAGGATTTACGTTTCATTGAAGTTCCGGTATATTGGATCTATGCATTTAACATCAAAGGCATAACAAGCATCAGCAAGTCTTCATTTTCTTCTTGTTCTGTTGGTTTAATGATGCCTGCTTTAGTTGATGTAGATAATTCCATTTTAATTTCATCAGTGTCCGCTGCATTCAGCATTTCTATCAAAAATTTTGCATTGAAAGCTATCTGCAGATCCTCACCATCATATTGGCAATTCATTCTTTCATTACCTTCAAAACTAAAATCGACATCCTGCGCAGCCAACTGCAATTCACTTCCACTAATGCTTAAAACAACCTGGTTAGTGCTTTTGTTACTAAAAATGCTCACACGACGTAACGCACTTTGAAAATCATTTTTATTCACAACAAGTTTGTACGGATTATCCGTTGGCACCACCACTTTATAATCAGGAAAACGTCCGTCAATCAAACGACATATTAACTGTGTTGAACCATGAATAACAAACAGGTGATTGTTATTATAGTTAATAGTTAATTCATCCTCATTATCTGGCAGCGCATTCTTTAATAAGTTCAAAGGTTTTTTGGGAACAATGAAATTATCTGTTTGGGGACAACTAACATCATTTCTCCTGTAGCGTACCAAGCGATGCGCATCTGTTGCAACAAACTGTGCAGCATTTGCACTCAATTCAAAATATACACCCGTCATAGCCGGACGAAGATCATCGCTGCTTACAGCAAATAATGTTTTATTAATGGCTGTAACAAGCGCCGTACTGCTCATGGTAAAACTATTTGTATCATCCGCAACAGGTTCTTTCGGAAAGTTATCAGGATTTTCGCCCATCACTTTATACTTACCATTATCGCTGGTAATTTCAACAGCAAAATTCTTATCAATATTAAAAGTGAGCGGCTGATCAGGAATGTTCTTTAATGAGTCCATCAAAATTTTTGCAGGAATACAAACCCTTCCATTTTCGTTGCTTTCCACTTCCATTTGTACACGCATCACTGTTTCAAGATCTGTGGCAACGACGTTCAGTTTTTTATTGTTTATCTCAAATAAAAAATCTTCCAGTATAGGCAATACGGTGTTGGCATTTATCACACCGCTTATCTGTTGTAAATGTTTTAATAGCGACGATGATGATACAATGAATTTCATTTTCAGTCTTGTTTTCTTTTAATGCTTGATCAAAATTTTTTTGTTCACGTCTTTTGTACTGCTATTAAACTTTCGTTGCGTCGCACTCTTGTACGTACTGTTCTTTACTCAGCTTTAAAGCTTCCAAACAAGATAAAAATGCAAAGGGAAGTTTTGCAGCAGTTTACAGGCCAACAAACCTACTGTAAAATAACAATATTCCGAACCCAGTTTAATGGATGGGAATAAGAAAATAAAAAATGTGAATTACATGTGCAGGAAATTAGGATGCATAAACCGAAGAAAGAATTTTAATAAACTTATCTCTTAATATTGGTTTGGTTATAAAACCTGTTACAACAGAGAACTCTTTCGATTTATTAAGATCATAATCATCAAGCGAAGAACTTACAATAACAACAGGTATATCTTTTGTCATTAGCGTTGCAAGTTGAGAATAAGCTTCCAGGAATTCCCAACCATTCATCACTGGCATGTTAATATCAAGAAAAATAATATCAGGAAGAAAAGCTTCATTCGAAACGTTCTCTTTAAAAAACACAAGTGCTTCTTCCCCGTTATGGAATTGAATTATATTTTCAGAAAGGCCAGTAGATTCGATTGTTTTTTTAGCCACGTATTGATAAACCATATCATCATCTACTAAACAAATGTTCAGAGGGTGATTATTCATTCGACATTGGATTTGCAACCATAAATATAACCACTCGCTAACGTAAGCCGCTAAAGAAGCAATTAAAAAAATATTATTTTAAAAAGTAGTTTTTAATCCTGGAGCTACTATATAAAAAAAACCTGCAAAACTGCTTCACAGGCTTCTTTTAAACAAACTAACGCTTGTTTTACTTCGCTTTAAAATCAAACTGCTGGAAAATAGAATGCACGGCTTCTTTTACCTGGCTGTCATCATTAACCATTTCCGGCTTCAAAATTCCGGATGCATAACCCTGCCAGGCTACTTTATCACTTTTGTTATCAATTAGATTTATGATCAAAGTTCCGGCTGCTACATCTACCGTTTCAACATTTTCAGGCGTACGTGTTGAATCAAGACCATAATCAAGCATTTCATAACCGTTATATGTTCTCAGCTCTCCCGGCTGTTCTAATATCATGAATGTAACCAGCATATCAACATTGTCGCTTCCCATTTGATAACCCCGTGATTCCAGTTCGTAACGAATTGCATTTTTTATTCTCTCTCTTACAGATTCATTGTTAAAAACCAAAACGCCATTCGGACCGATAAATATTTTATCAGAAGGAATCTTATCAATATCGGATGTCCAGGCAAAAGTTTTGTAGTCAGAAATATTTGCTGAGAAAGATTTGTCTGCACCTACATTTACCTGGGCTTTTGAAAAATAACACGTCGTCATTAAAACCATCGCTAAGAATAATTTTTTCATAGTGTAGAATTTTTTTCGTTAAAAAATAATTACACTATAATCAATAAAACACTATGCCATCAAAAGCGGCAAAAAGTGTTATTAACGCGATTTTAAATCTTATTGAAATTTCATTAGCTGCTGTACTTGCAGATAAAAGAAAAAAGAAGTGTATAAAAAGAAATAATTATTTAACGTTTGCTACAACCCTTGCTCCGGCTCGTTTTGCGGATTGCATAATACGGAATACCTCGCCATAATAAGAAACCGTATCGGCGTTAATAACAACAGAAGGTGTATCCACAACGGCACGCATTTTATCAACCTGCACTTTTAGTAAAGTGTCGAGTTGGTTCAAATCAATTTTATTTTGACCGAGATAAATGTTCTGCTCTTTATCAATGCTTACTACAATATTCTGTTTCACTTTTGTATCCTTTGTGCCCTTGGGATTATTTACTTTAATCACATTCGGATTAGCAAGTGTTGATACAATTAAGAAAAACAACAACAGTATGAACAATATGTCATTCAATGCACCGGTGTGCACTTCAGCATGTGATCTTAAACGTCTTCTTATATTCATACTTTGAATAATCGTTTTTAATTTGTCTTTCGTCCCTGCTGCTTTTTATTCTTCTGTACAAGTGAGTGACACAAGGGACGATGAGTAATGTTATTTAGTTTGGAAAATTCAAATCGAACTGAATTAATACTTATAACCTATAACTTATAACTATCTCGTTGGTTCCTGTAAAATATCAATAAACTCTGCGCTTGCAGCTTCCATTTTATTGGCAGTTTTATCAATTTGTGTTGACAAATAATTAAAGCCAACATAAGCGATCAAGCCAATTATCAAACCACTTGCGGAAGTTATCATTTTTACATAAATACCACCTGCAATAACACTAAGTTCAAAGTTGCCTGTGCTGTTGATGTCGTAAAAAAGCTGGATCATACCGGCGATGGTTCCAAGAAAACCAAACATGGGAGCAATGCCTGCAATAAGCGAAAGAACAGAAAGATTACGCTCCATTTTATACATCTCCAACTTGCCCACATTCTCCATACTTTTTTCAATTGCATCAATTGGTTTACCGATGCGCTGCAAACCTTTGTAAATAATTTGTGCTACAGGATTATCCGTATTTTTTGCAAGATTACGTGCAGAAGTTATGTTGCCCGTCATAATATTATCACGGATAATACTCATGAAATTAGGCTCGATTTTAGAAGCTTTGCGAATGGCGATAAGACGCTCAAAAAAAACAAAAATGGCTGCCACAAGTAAAAGGTATAGTGGATACATCAGCCAGCCGCCTTTATCGAGCAAACTCCATAGCGTAATTTTTTCAGGGGTTTGTGCTGCAGCAGTAACGAGTTTAGAAGTTGTGTCAGCGATCTGCAATAAAATGCCCATTCTTATTTTTTTGGTTTTTGCTAAAATTAGAGTGTATCACAAAACAACGCAGCGTGTGTGAATAAATTACCCGCAGGTGTTATTTTAAGAAAACTTTACACACTGCTTTCTCTTAATGGGCAAAAACGTAAATGAAAGTTTATCAATTATCTTAGACGAAAGTTTCTCAAAATAACTTCTTACTTTTTTTACAGGTTTTTATAAGGATAAAAACAAGCTTGCTTATGAAAAAATTGATTCTTTTTTTAGCTCTGAGTTTTCTTGCCTGTTCTGTTAATGCACAATTTTCTGTAAGCGATAATCATCGTTATCTTTTAAAAAAAGGCAAGCCTTTTTTCTGGCTGGGCGATACAGGCTGGGAACTTTTCCATCGCCTTGATAAAGAAGAAGCAGACAGATATTTAAAACGCCGATCAGAACAAGGCTTTACCGTTATACAAGCAGTGGTACTTGCAGAGTTGGATGGCTTGCATACACCAAATGCTAACGGTGATACGCCGTTAATAAATGATGATCCCACAAAACCAAATGAAGCCTATTTTAAACACGTAGATTATATAATTGATAAAGCAAACGAATACAATTTAAACATTGGCTTATTGCCAACCTGGGGTGATAAAATTTTCAAAAGTACCTGGGGCACCGGCCCGGAAATTTTTAATGTAAACAATGCGAAAATTTATGGCAACTGGATCGGTAATCGTTATAAAGACAGAACAAATATTATCTGGATATTAGGGGGTGACCGTAATCCCCGAAATGAAAAAGATGTAGCGATATGGCGTTCGATGGCTGAAGGAATTATGCAGGCTACAAACGGAAAAGCGGTGATAAGTTTCCATCCGCAGCCCTGCGATTCAGGCTCCGCAACCTGGTTTCACAACGATGCCTGGCTTAGTTTCAATATGTTTCAGAATGGTCATTGCAGAGATAATGCAGTGTACGATAAAATTCAGCTTGCCTATAACATGCAGCCAACAAAACCGGTGATGGATGCAGAACCTATTTATGAAGACCATCCGGTGTGTTTTAATGTAAAAGATCTCGGCACAAGCAGTGCTTATGATGTACGCAAATATGCTTATCTCGACCTGTTTGCCGGTGCACATGGACATACCTATGGTTGTCATGATATCTGGCAATTTTATTCACCCAAACACGAAGGTGTTAACGGTCCGCATGTTTATTGGTACGAAGCGGTTGATTTGCCCGGAGCGGTTGATTTGCCCGGAGCTAATCAAATGACTTTTGTAAGAAGATTGATAGAGTCGCATCCCATATTAGAAAGAATTCCGGATCAAACGCTGATAAAAGAAAGCAATTATGTTGCAGCAGAACGCATACAGGCCACACGTGGAAATGATTATCTATTTGTTTACACAACCGTTGGGAAGCCTTTTACAGTTATAATGGGTAAAATAAAAGGAGCTTCTTTGCATGCATACTGGTACGATCCGCGAAATGGAAAAACAACAGAGATTGATACTGTTGAAAATAAAGGTGAAAAGAAATTTACACCACCTTCAACAGGTTACGGGCAGGATTGGATACTGGTACTTGATGATGCTTCAAAAAATTATTCAAAGCCATAAGAAAGTTTTTTGTTGACCAACTGTATAACTTATCTCATCATCGTTGTGTCACTCACTTCAACGCCTTCTTATGGTTGAACAATCATTGCAAACAAAATGTCTCTTTACAAAAGCATAAAGAGACATTGTATGTAGAACTAAGTTTTTATCGCATCATGGGTTAGCTTTGAAGAAAGCTAACGTTCCCTCAACAAAAGGCTCAATAGCTTCATCATGCCCCAAACCCGGTAACGGAATAAATTGCACATTCCCTCCTCTCGCAGTCATTGCAGTATAGGCATCCTGCGAATTGAAAAAAGGTATTACAATATCATTCGTGCCATGATACAACTGCAAAGGCGCAATCGGCTTCCAATCATACACATCATTGTCCTTCAGAGCATTTATAAAAGCGACGTCTGTACCGGAATTGATACCGGCAACAAAAGTGGGATTCAATATACTATTGAGGCTTGCATTAATCGTTACATTCTCCAGGCCCTTCTTTTGAATTTCGGTTGCGTATGGTTCCTGTAAATAAGCACTAAGAGGCCGCGATAGATGGGGATAATAGGCATTATAAAAAAGGATAACCGCAAGATAATTCTTAACTGAACCGGGATCAGAAGGATAATTGAAAATATATTGAGCAATCTTACTTATATGTGAAGGCGCACCACCAGAACTTGCCGCCATTACATTTAAAGGCAAATGATGGTTTTGTATATATTTCTGAAGACTGAGATTTGCAAAGCCTCCTTCGGAATAACCTGCAAGATATAGTTTGTTAGTACTTGGCTGATGTAAGAATCTTAAAAATTCCTTTGCCGCAAATATCATATCAGTGCAACTTGTAGCAAGGCTTTCGCGGTGTGAAGGAGGATGTATCAGGTCATTCGATATGCCATATCCCAAATAATCCGGTAATATAGTAATGTAACCACTTGAGGCTGCTGCAGAACCTTCATAATAAGCAGAATTAGCAGGTGTGTTAGTTTTAGCATAATGCGAAGGAGCGAGTGCATCTACATTCAAAATATCACCATGTTCCATGCTTAATAATGAAGGAGTCGGGGCATTTTTTGGAAGGATAACAGCGCCGGATGCGAAAACAGTAGAGTCGTTAACGTATTTAGTTTTATAAACAATCTTATAAACACTAATATCATATTGATCGTAAGGGATAAGATAACTGCGCCCTGTTTTTGGATTGAAGCGCTCATCCAGTTGTTGCTTTGTAAAATCTCCGATCTTTTCACTATAAACTAAATATTGATTGAAAGGATGGACGTTATCAATGATCTTTTTACAACTGCTGAAGAAAAGCGAACCGATAAGAGCAAAAGTTGTAATTAAGCGAATGGAGTTTTTGAAAAAAAGGATAGTTGAAAAAGGCTTCATAAGTTTATCCTTTTGAAGCAGGATTTTTTTTGTTAGCATGGTGGTTTTTTTATTTTAATGAATGATAATACTATTACCAGGAAAGAAATTATAACCAAAGGCATTAAAATAATTCCCAAATCGTTTGTGATATCCTATAAACAGTAATCTAAAATTTGCAAGTAAGTATGTTTGGCCTTCAGCTTATGAATTTACAAAGCAATTTCTAATCCTTTATAAGAACTTTTAAATCAGACAAGCTATCGAAACTGGAAGTAACAATCCTAACAACATAATATATATATTTACAGATGTTCAATTGGTTAGGGTTGGAGGTGCATCAGAAAATATCAAAATCCACAACGCCTGTTGATAGACCATTCGCTTTGCGAAGTCTCCACGCTTCGCGGTTCTAAGCAAAAAGTATCGGACTTTTATAAAACTTATAATTTATAACTCATAATTCTTAACTCGCACATGAAACGCCTTATTGCTTCACTTCTTCTTTTCATAGCTATTCAATCCAATGCTCAATACGATGTATGTGTTTATGGCGGAACTTCAGCCGGTGTTATCGCAGCTTACACCGCAGCGAAACAAAACAAAAAAGTGATCTTGATAGAACCGGGCAAACGTCTTGGTGGATTAACTTCCGGCGGGCTTGGTTATACGGATATCGGTAACAAATATGCCATCTCCGGTATCTCAAGAGATTTTTACAGGAGAGTCGGCAAGCATTATGGCAAATTCGAAACATGGATCTTCGAACCACATGTTGCAGAGCAGGTATTCAAAGATTATATCAAAGAAGCAAATGTGCCCGTGCTTTATCAATACAGGATCATCAATGCTACAAAACAAAGCGGCTCCATCAAAAACATCACGATTGAAAATGCAGAAACGCCATCCTCATCCACCAATAAAATCATCACTGCAAAAATGTTTATTGACTGCAGTTACGAAGGCGATTTGATGGCAAAAGCCGGCTTAAGTTATATTGTTGGGAGAGAAGATAACTCTGTTTACAACGAAACATGGAATGGTGTGCAGTTGCTCGATAAACACCAGTTTCCCGATGGTATTTCACCGTATAAAATTTCTGGTGATTCAACAAGTGGTTTGCTTTGGGGCATCAGCAACAACAAATTACTGCCAAACGGAACAGGAAACAAAATGGTGCAGGCTTATAATTTCCGTCTTTGTTTAACCAATGATGCTGCCAACAAAATTGAAATCACGCAACCGGATGACTACGATCCTTCGCGTTATGAATTGCTCCTCCGTTATATTGATGCCTATAAACCCAAAGACCTCAACGACCGTGTGCTGAAGATTGATTACATGCCCAACCACAAAACCGATGTCAACAACAACGGGCCATTCTCAACAGATATGATCGGTATGAATTACGATTATCCCGACGGTAATTATGCAACCCGGAAAAACATCATCAAAGCGCATGAAAATTATACAAAGGGCTTGTTGTATTTTATTGGTCATGATGAACGCATGCCGCAACACCTGCGCAACGAAATGCTGCAATGGGGTTATCCGAAAGATGAGTATGTTGATAATGATCATTTCTCGCCGCAGCCTTATATACGCGAAGCCCGCCGTATGATTGGTGATTATGTGATGACACAGGCTAACTCCGAAAGCCGTGAAACCGTAACTGATGGCATCGGCATGGCAGCTTACACCATGGATTCGCATAACTGCGAAAGGCTTGTTGTAAACGGCATGGTAAAGAACGAAGGCGATGTGCAGAAAGGTGGTTTCGGGCCTTATCCCGTTTCGTACCGTGCACTTATTCCAAAAGCAACAGAATGTAAAAACCTGTACGTGCCGGTGTGTTTAAGTGCCAGTCATATTGCGTATGGTTCTA
>JAEZRL010000090.1 GCA_023440945.1 Bacteroidota bacterium | reverse complement strand
GAAATACACAAAGCGTGTTTTGGAATTGAAGAATAGTGATGGCGCTAAAGTGTTGTTATCTGCAGATTACCAGGGAAGAGTAATGACAAGCACAGCAAGCGGCGACAGCAGTAACAGTTTTGGATGGCTTAATTATGATTTGATCAATGAGCAAAAAATGAAACTGCAGTTTAATCCGGTTGGTGGCGAAGAAAGATTTTGGCTTGGTCCTGAAGGCGGGCAATATTCTATTTATTTCAGCAAAGGAGATTCTTTCAATATTGTTCACTGGCAGGTCCCTTTTGTAATTGACACACTTATGTGGAATGTTGCCGATTCAAATCAAACATCTGCTACTTTTACCAAGTCTGCAACCCTCACAAATTATTCGGGTACTACGTTCAACCTGGATATAACAAGAAAAATTTCTCTGCTTGATAAGAATGCTGTTGAACAAGGCTTGCAGGCAACATTACCGGATGACGTGAAGTATGTGGCTTATGAAAGCGATAATCAAATAAAAAATTCGGGCAACAATCAATGGAAAAAAGAAAGTGGTTTGCTTTCTATCTGGTTGCTTGGTATGATGACGCCAACACCGGAAACGAAAGTTATTATTCCTTTTCATCCGCAACCCAATGCACGTTCGTTCATAACTGATGATTATTTTGGAAAGATACCTGAAGACAGGCTTTTAATGAAGGATAGTGTGTTGTATTTCCGTTGTGATGGAAAGTCGAGAGGAAAGCTTGGCATTTCTCCAATGATCGCAAAGCCAGTTGTAGCGAGTTATGATTTTGAAAGAAATGTATTAACCGTTTTAATACCTGAAGTTCATAAAGGCGAACCCTATGTAAACTCGAAATGGGAGATTCAAAAGCAACCTTATAAAGGTGATGTTATCAATTCTTATAATGATGGTCCTTTGCAGGATGGTTCGCAGCTCGGTCCTTTTTATGAGATAGAATCTTCTTCACCTGTAAAAGAGTTGAAGCCCGGAGAAACGGAAAATTATCGTCAAACAACCTGTCACTTTGAAGGAGATTATCCCACGTTGAAAGCTTTTGCACAACAAATATTAAATGTGGATCTGGATGAAGTTAAAAAATGGTGACAGTTAGAATCTTGTAATATGAAGCTATACAAAACAGCCAAAGGCAACCTCCTTGAAAATGGAGAAAATTATTTTATTTTTTATGATGACTGGAACGATGTTATAAATCGTGATGACTTGTACGGTTATCTCAACAACATCAATAATGAACCGATAGAAAAAGCAACCTTTGATGAGTTGATTCAAAAACATATACAAGCGCCAATTGGCAAACAGGAAGTATGGGCAGCAGGTGTAACTTATTTGCGCAGCAGGGATGCAAGGATGGAAGAGTCTCAATCTTCCGGTGGTGCGGACTGTTATGAAAAAGTATATGAAGCAGAAAGACCCGAACTGTTTTTTAAAGCTTTGCCACACCGGGTAGCTGCACATACCGAAGAGGTTTTTATCCGCAAAGATTCATACTGGAATGTACCTGAACCTGAACTTACATTATTCATTAATTCAAAAGGAAATATACAAGGCTATACCATAGGTAACGATATGAGTTCAAGAGATATTGAAGGAGAAAATCCTTTGTATCTACCACAGGCAAAAGTATATGAAAGAAGTGCTGCTTTAGGCCCATGTATTTATGTGACGCATCAACCTATTTTATCTGAAACAAACATCAGTATTTCCATTGAAAGAAACAAAGAAGCTTTGTTTAAAGATTCTATCCAGCTTAATCGAATGAAACGTTCTTTACCCGAACTAGCAGGATGGTTGTTTAAAGAATGCGCATTTGAATACGGATGTTTTCTAATGACAGGAACAGGCATGGTTCCCCCGAATAGTTTTACATTGAATGTGGGAGATATAGTTTCAATATCGGTTGAAGGAATTGGAACATTAATAAATACGGTAGCCCAAAAGAAGGCATAAAAATCGATCCAGGCGAAAAGAAAATCAATACTAATATTCACAGCATTTTTATCAGTGATAACTACAGCAGAAATTAGAAAAAAATTTCAATCAGAGCGTTTATATTGATAAAAGTGTTTCAGTTTCCGTACAGTGGCGGGTTTGAAAAAAACCGGTAGAAAATTTTCAAAGAAGCGAAAGCAGTGCCGGTGGAAGGATGAGCTATTGGGCATGAGCACTGCAAATCTTGAATTTAAGCGAACATAAACCATGAAAAGGAATCCAAAATAACATCTGGCACCATCAAAAATCCCCTGCAATAACAGGGGAATTTTTTTTAACCTTTATATTCCTCATTATGCACTATGCAACTTGTATAAACGCGTCTGCTTCTTCTTTCTTTGTTATCTCTTTCAAAAATGCTATTTCCTTTGCATCGAAAGGCTCACCATTTGAGCGAAAGATATCATGAAACCAAACTTCAGGTTCGTTTTCGTAAGGCTTTTGCCATGAATCCCACGGACAGTGCGTTTGTGTTTTTCCGGCAACAAAACCCCAGTTAAAAGCGCCTACTTTATGTTTCTTCATAACAGGCAATGTTTCCTGGAAAGTACTTCCAAATGGTCTTGCCATATATTCTGTACACATCATCGGCCGGTCAAATTGTTTTAAAGAAAGTATTCTTTTTTCAAGCTGCTCTTTTCCTTCATAACAATGAAAAGTGATGATGTCTGAATGCGTGAACATGAAGTTATCGATAACAGAAAGAGCATTTACATCACTCCATTGCCACGGCGCTGCAGTTATCGGCTGAATCGGGTCAATCACTCTTACCCAGTTGATTGTTTTCTTCAGCAATTGCATAGATAATTCTGCTTTACGTGCTATATAATTATCATCTTTATAAGAAGCTAAATTCATGTTATCCGGTTCGTTAAATAGATCCCACAGCAACACTCTTTCATCATTCTTAAAATA
>JAEZRL010000062.1 GCA_023440945.1 Bacteroidota bacterium | reverse complement strand
GCCCTGAACAGGTACAGGCCTCCGCTTTTAGGATCGTCATCGCCTTCTTCAAATTTCTGTTTGGCAGCGTTCAAATAGCTTCGCCCCATGCGTTCCTGGGCTTCCACCAGTTGCTGTACGCGGGGACGAAGGATGTGGAATTGCTGGTCGTCGCCACGGGGCACCGGACCGGAGATGATCAGCGGCGTACGGGCATCGTCAATCAACACGGAGTCCACTTCATCCACCATTGCATAATGGTGCTTGCGCTGCACCATTTCTTCGGGGGTGTGCACCATGTTGTCACGCAGGTAATCGAAACCAAATTCGTTGTTGGTCCCGTAGATAATATCGGCCGTATAAGCATTGCGGCGTGCAGCGGTATTTGGCTGATGTTTATCAATGCAATCCACTCGCAAGCCAAGCCATTCAAAAATAGTTCCGTTCCATTCACTGTCGCGGCGTGCCAAATAATCGTTCACTGTTACAATGTGAACACCTTCGCCTGCAAGAGCATTCAAATAAGCCGGCAAAGTAGAAACAAGTGTTTTACCTTCACCGGTTGCCATTTCAGCAATTTTTCCCTGGTGCAATACAACACCACCGATCAACTGCACATCGTAATGCACCATGTTCCAGGTAACAAGTCCGCCTGCAGCTTCCCAGCTATTTTTATAAATAGCATTATCGCCTTCTATGCGTATATAATTTTTCTTAACGCTTAATTCGCGGTCTAGATCAGTTGCAGCAGAAACAATCTCTGTGTTTTCTTTAAAACGTCTTGCCGTTTCTTTTACCACAGCAAAAGCTTCGGGAAGAATTTCATTTAGCGCTTCCTCAATTTTTTTATCACGGTCTTTTTTTAATTGATCCGCTTCCTGGTATAAAACATCCTTTGCCTGTATATCTGTTTCAGCTAAAGCTTCCGCCTCTTGTTGTTTGGATGCAATAGAAGCATCAATATCTTTTAAATGCTCTTTGATGCGCTGCCTGAACTCAACTGTTTTATTACGAAGCTCATCATTGGATAAGCTTTGATATTGTTGAAAATTTTCATTGACCTTTTGTATCAATGGTTGTATTTGCTTAACGTCTTTTTCCGATTTTTTTCCGCCAAGAATTTTACTTAAAAAACCTAACATATATTGGTATTGGTATGTTTAATTAAAAAAATGTTATTCGTCAAAAAAAGTGCTATAATCCGGCCGTAGCCAAATTGTCAGCATTAAAAAGGGCGCTAAAGGTAATCAATTTGTAAAGAGGTAAAAATGCCATAAAATAAATAACAAAATTTAAAAACTTATGCAAGTTTAACCGTTGATTTTTAACGGGATATTTTTTGTTGACCGGCTGTGTATTTTATGGCATCACCTGTTGTGTCACTCACTTCATAGTTCCCTTTTTATGGAAGCAATATGAAACTATCGCAAATAATACCTTAACGCTTATCTTGCAGCACATGTTTTTTTTTAACTATATCGCATTAACACAATTCCGGAATTATCTTTTTCAATCATTTAATTTTAATGAGAGAGTGATTGGTATTTGCGGGGCTAATGGAAGCGGTAAAACAAATTTGCTTGATGCTGTTCATTATCTCTGTTTTACCAAAAGCTATTTTTCAAGGGCGGATTCACAAAGTGTTTATAATGGATTGCAAGGTTTCAGGATAGAAGGTGAAGTAATAAATAATCATGAGCATTTTCAATTGGTTTGTGTATTAAGAGAAAATAGCCGTAAAGAGTTTTCTATAAATAATGAAGAATACAAAAAATTTTCACTTCATATCGGTAAATTTCCCTGTGTGATGATCGCTCCTGATGATGTGGAATTAATAACAGGTTCAAGCGAAGAACGAAGAAAATTTGTTGATACTATTTTATCTCAGCTTAATACTTCTTACCTGCAGTATCTAATTGATTACAATAAAATTCTCCAGCAAAGAAATGGCCTGTTGAAAGCGGCAGCCGAACACAATCGTTTGGATGAAAGTTTACTCGACATTCTCGATAACCAGCTTTGTGAAAAAGGCGGCCAATTATTCTTCTGGCGTGATGAATTTATGCGTTCATTTATTCCGCTTGTACAAAAAGAATATTGCAATATCGCGGGCAACAATGATGCTATCGAACTTGAGTACAGCAGCCAATTATCCAATACTTCCTTCAAACAGCTATTGAATGAAAATCGCTCAAGAGATATGTATTTACAACGAACAGGTTGTGGTATTCATAAAGATGATATTGAAATAAAAATGGGCGGTCAAGCTTTTAAATCTGTCGCCTCACAAGGGCAAAGAAAGAGTTTATTATTTGCTTTGAAACTGGCAGAGTTTAATACTCTCGAACAGCATAAAGGTTTTGCACCGGTGTTATTGCTCGATGATGTATTTGAAAAGCTGGATGCACAACGGATGCAAAATTTATTACAAAAAGTTTGCTGCAATACGGAAACACAGGTTTTTATAACAGACACACATAAAGAGAGATTGCAGCAGGCTTTTGAAAGTTTAGATGTAAAATATCAGTTGATAAAGTTGGAAGATTAAAACAAAAAAAATAAAAACTAAATCTGGAATTCAGGAATTAAAAAGTCAAAACACATGAAACGCTATAAAGCTCATTATGTAAGCAAGCCCCGTCATATAAACAAACTGAATGGCAGGCCATTTCCAGCTTCGGGTTTCACGTTTAACTACTGCTAAGGTGCTCATACATTGCATGGCAAAAACATAAAAAACCATTAGTGACATTGCTGTTGGCAAGGTATAAACTTTCGTTCCGTCTTCTCTTACCGCACTGTGCATTTTTTGTTTCAGCGTAGCATCATCGCTGTCTTCCACGCTGTACAAAGTTGCCATCGTGCCAACAAAAACTTCTCTTGCAGCAAAGGAAGTGATCAATGCGATGCCGATCTTCCAGTCAAAACCCAGGGGCCGAATTACAGGTTCTATGCTTCTGCCGGCAAGTCCGGCAAAAGAGTTTTCAAGTTTTTCTGTTCTGTATTCTTTGTTGATCGAATTTCTCTCTTCTGTTGTAGGTGCAGCTTGTTTTAATGCTTCATATTTCTGTTCTACGCGATCCATTCTTGCCGGCGGACCATAACTGCTGAGGAACCACAACAGCAAGCTGATGATCATTATAACTTTACCTGCATCTGTTACAAATATCTTGGCTTTTTCAACCATTGTAATGCCTACATTCTTCCAGCGTGGGGCACGATAAACAGGTAATTCAAGTATAAAAAAGCTTTTCTCTTTTATCTTAATGATCCATTTTAAAACATTACTAACGATCAAAGCAAATACAACTCCAAGCAGGTATAAACCCATCATCACCAGGCCTTGCAGACTTAAGAATCCGAAATAATAAACATTCGGTACAACCAGGGCGATCAATATTGTAAAAACAGGAAGTCTTGCGCTGCAGCTCATTAATGGTGTAACCATAATGGTAAGCAAACGCTCTTTCTTGTTCTCAATATTTCTTGTGCTCATAATTGCCGGAACGGCACAGGCAAAACCGCTTATCATGGGCATAACGCTTTTTCCGTTCAAACCAACCTTACGCATCAGCTTATCGCTCAAAAAACTAATGCGTGCCATGTAGCCTGTATCTTCCAAAACGGTTATCAATCCAAATAAGATCATTATCTGCGGCACAAAAACAAGAATACCACTTAAACCTGCTATCAATCCATTTATTAATAAATTACTCCACCAGGCCTCGGGTAAAACATCACCCAACCAACCACTTGCTTTTGCAAAGCTCCAGTCAATCGCATCCATCGGGAACTGTGCCAGCCAGAATATACTTTGAAACAAAAGAAACAGTACAGCGAGTAAAATAACATAGCCCCATACACGATGCAGCAGAAGGTTATCCAGTTTTTCGGTGAATAATTTCTTCTGCAGGGGATCAGGCTCAACAACCGTTTGATGCATGATCTGCTTAATGCGTGTATAACGCTGCATTATTTCTTCTGCCTGCGTTTTGGTAGGATTGAATTTATTATCAATCTCCACCTGTTCAATAGCATCCTGCATTTTATCATCAAAAGGAAAATTTTCGTGGTTGATAAGATAATGGATAGATGCATAATCGCTGAGCTCGGGAAACATTTTTTGGATACCTTGCACAGAAGTTTCGGCCAAAACTTTATTGGGAATAAAATCTGCAAGTGGCGCCTGGTATTTTTGTTTTGCTGTTTGCGCCAGTAATTTTTTTACCTGTGAAATGCCTTTGTTTTTGCGAGGATTTACCACAATCACCGGAACACCTAATTCTCTTTCAAGTTCGGGAACATCTACTTCAATTCCTTTTTTGCGGGCAATATCCATCATGGTTAATGCAACAACAACAGGATATTTCAGATCAATTATCTGGCTACAGAATAGAAGATTACGTTTTAAATTACTTGCATCAGCAACTAATAAAATCACATCGGGGTTGATGTCTTCATCTGCGCCCATCAATACTTTATAAGCAACCCATTCATCTGCGCGACGCGGATACAAACTGTAAGTACCGGGAAGATCAATAATGGTAGAGGCGACGTCGTTATCTAACTGACAAAAGCCTGTTTTTTTATCCACCGTTACGCCGGGAAAATTACCCACCTTCTGGTTCAAACCAGTTAAAGTGTTGAATAATGAAGTCTTTCCACTGTTAGGGTTTCCAACTAATGCTATATGAATTTTTCTCTGCGCCAAACTATTACTTTACAAACTGCAAATGTATAGGCAGCACGAGATGTAGCATTACGAGATTGGGAGTTTAAGCGAGCTTATTAGTTAAGAAGTTGAAAAAGTTAGTACAGTTTTGAAATTAGGGAAATAGAAAATTGAGATAGCAGAACTGAAATTTTGACAAATTATATGCTGAAAGGACAAAAAACAGAAGTTTTTTTGGCAATAACAAGGCAAGAAGGAAACAAGGATAAAGCAGGTATAAGAAAGCAGAAAAAAGTAGCTCTTTTATCCAAAAGGACATAGTGGCAGTGCAGAGCTTTAAGCAAACGCTGTAATGTGGAAAAGGTTACTAAAAAGGAGTCGGTAGCAACACACCAACCTACTACTTATACCATGGCAGCATTAAGATTTCATTTGATACACCCAAACAGAACATCGCTACTTTTCGTATTCGACCCTTAAGATTGTCGCATTTACACTGCAATAGCATGATCTTTCCTGGCGAGATTTGTATCGTAATAAAACGAAATAATATGAGAAAAATAATCGTGTTATCAATGATCACATTAGATGGAGTAATGCAGGCACCCGGCGGGCAAGAGGAAGATACATCAGGCGGTTTCGAATATGGCGGTTGGACGGCACCTTATAGTGACAAAGTTTATGGCGAGGTGGTGCAGAAAGAGTTGCAACCGGCGGATTATCTTTTAGGCAGAAAAACGTTTGATATCTGGGCCAATTACTGGCCTAACCATGGAGACTTTTGGCCGGGTATTAATGAAAGCACAAAATACGTTTTGTCTAAAACCATAAAAAAGTCAGATTGGAAAAACTCGGTTTTCCTTACAAGTGTGGCCGATATTCAAAAGCTTAAAGAATCGGAAGGTTCAGACATCCAGGTTTGGGGAAGCAGTGAACTTGTTCAACTGCTACTAAAGAATGACCTGGTGGACGAACTAAGACTTAAGATTCATCCGTTGACTCTT
>JAEZRL010000493.1 GCA_023440945.1 Bacteroidota bacterium | reverse complement strand
ATGCTAAGCACCATTCTTACGCCTGAACGTTTAAAACGTATCATCTGCCTTAGCCATAAAATGTAAATAATATCCATATAAAATTGATTTCTGATTTTTATCCCTAAAATTTGATTTTTAACGCCTGTTTTTTATTACTCTCCTTATATGTTCTTTGCGTCCATCTGCCGCATCAAGCGTTTCATCGCGAACGTTTTTGCCCGTGAGTTCAAGGTATGCCTCTTCAAGTGAGCTGGTATTCGTAAGCATTTTAAGATCCTCTGTATCACCAATCGCTATAAGGTTACCATGATCAATAATAGCGATCCTGTCTTCAATTGCTTCTGCTTCTGCGAGGTAATGCGTAGTGAAAAAAATGGTCATGCCTTCACGTTCATTCAGCTTTTGAATATAGTTCCACAATAGGTTTCTCGTTTGTGCATCAAGACCCAAAGTCGGTTCATCCAGAAATAAAATTTTGGGATGATGCAGCAGGCCTCTTGCTATTTCCAATCTTCTTTTCATACCACCGGAAAAAGTTTTAACAACTGAATCTTTCCTGTTCCATAATTCAACCAGCGTCAGCAATTCCTGTATGCGTTGGTGCATCGTTTTTTTATCAATACCATATAACACTGCATGTAGATGCATGTTCTCATAAGAGGTTAATTCATCATCAAGACTTGGATCCTGAAATACAATTCCAAAAACTTTTCTTGCGCTATCCTGTTCTTTTATTGCATCCCTTCCGTCTAAAAAAAGTGAACCTTCCGTGGGCTGCAATAAAGTTGTAAGCATTTTTATAGTGGTGCTTTTGCCCGCACCGTTGGGTCCCAAAAAAGCAAATATTTCACCTGCTTTTACATCAAAGCTGATGTTATTTACAGCAGTAAAATCTTTAAATTTTTTGATAACATCTTTTACAGAAATAATGGTATTCATGTTATGTTTGGTTAGGTATAAGAAAATAGATTTTATGTACCCAACTTTTTTGCTGTTGTTGGGCTTCCGTTGCGTCGCACTCTTGTACGTTCTTATCGTGCTTCTTCAGTAAACAATCAAACTCTTAGTGAAAGTTTCAATCCGGTAATTCTTCACAGCAATAACCTTCGTTCTGTATTAATCGTATAATATCGTTAGCTGTCAGGTTGCTTGTTACAATGCGAAGCACTTTATCAATGTCGTGTTTGTCAACATTCCATTTTAGTATGAAAGGATGAGCGTTTAACACGGGTGCAATAGCAGTTCTGTCGTGATCTGTTTCAAGGTCAGTCTTAAAAACAAGTATATCAGGTTGTTTATACCAGTAATATAATCCTGATGCCAAAGTAATTGCGTCTGCTTGCATGATACCTTCATTTAAAAGTTATGGTTTCAATGCTTTTAATACAAGCGATAATGTTTGATCCATTATCTGCTCGGTCATTTTAAAGCCGGGTGGACCAAAGCCTCCTTCTATTTCAAATTTCACCAATTGATACAGTGGCGCAAAAGCAATAGCCCAATAAACCTGCAAAGGCAGTGGAATAAGTTCTTTTCGTTCGATCGCAGTTGTTACAAAAATTTTCATTGCATTCATAAAAATTTTATCCATCATCGAAAACGCTTTTTCAGAAAGCGGAGAATGCCTTACCTGTTCAATGAATTGCATACCTAACGGATTTTGTATGCAATACTTTGCACGGTTTATCCATTGGACTCTCAATCCTTCATCAAAATGCATTTCCGGATCAAAATTCTCCAATGTGGCTTTGGATACTTTTCTCGACTCTTCTATATAGATCTGTAAAATGAGATCTTCGCGGTCTTTGAAATAAATATAAATCGTAGCAGGAGAAACACCAGCAGCTTTCGCCAGTTTCTGCATACTTAAACCGTCAAAGCCTTCTGCTACAAACATTTCTATTGCTTTCTGCCGTATAATACGTTCTTTATTTTCGTCCCTTGTTCTCATTTTAGGGAACAAATATAAATGAATGTTCATTTAGTTATTAATTTTTCAGAAAATATTTTTTTACTGGTTAAAGAGAGAATTGAAAATTGATAAGATTAATTGATGATGGCAGGATCAGCGGAAAAAGAAGTATTTAAAAGATAAATTTAGAAAGATTCTCCATGAGTTGCTTTTATTACTCGAGTGGCTAAGAAAGGAAGCAGTTTCATACTTTTCAAAAAAATGGAAGTAGTAGCATTACTTCCAAACATCCGCTGAACAGTTCTTCCAACAAACAATCTTTTTGCAAACGCTTGTTGCCATCGCTGTTGATATCTTTCTTCCATTTGTTCACGGGTAATATTTCCCTGCAAAAAATTATCTATGCTTTCAAAAGCAAGTTTCGACGCATGAAGTGCCATGCTCATACCATTGCCGCACAAAGGCGTTATCATGCCTGCTGCATCGCCTGTCATAAGAATATGCTCTTTTGTTTGAGATTTCTTTTCAAAACTTATTTGAGAAATAGACAAGGGTTGTGTGTATAAAAATCTTGCTTCAGTAAATATTTTTTCAAGATGTGCATTCTGATACAAAACATTTTTCTGCATCTGCTTAATGGAATTATTGTTTTTTTGAAGATTATGCGCCGTAGTTAAATAACATAGGCAGCATGTATCATCTTCAATATTTGATATACCACAATAACCATTGTGAAAATTATGGAGTGAAATTTTGCTTTTTTGTTGAGGATATTGAACATGATATTTTACGCCAATATAATTGTTGAGCTTATTAGGCTTGTGCTGTGTGAAAGAACGTTTCCATTTTACATCCAGGTTGCTTCGTTTACCATAACATGCAACAGCGATATTTGACAGAAAATTTCCCTGCGAAGAAATTATCTCAAACTCGTTATTGGCAAACTGCACATTCTGCACTTTTGTTTGTGTAAGAACCGTTACATCTTTTTGCAATGCAATCTGGTATAAAAGATCATCTATTTTATATCGGCTAATGCCAAAACCACCGGTCGATAAAGGAAAATGGTAACTGTTTCCTTTTATATCACTCACTTCTAATTGCTCAATAATTGGCAACTGAAATTTGCTAAGAGCAACACCAAGGCGTTCTAAAAAATTCCAGCTTTCAAGACTGATGTATTCACCGCATACTTTATGAAAGGGATATTTTTCTTTCTCAAACAATATCACATTATAACCTGCATCTGCACATTGAATGGCAAGCGACAGACCGGCAAGTCCGCCACCAATAACTGCCACATCATATTTGCTGTTTCCAATCATGTTTATAGGTGATAAGATAACGAAATGCCCACTGCCATTTAATTTTATAATTTTTTATACCTGCCTTTCGCATTATCTGCAACCATTCTTCTTTATGAAAACCTCTTTCAACACTTAATGGCGCATCGTTTTTTACAAGATAGGATTTTGAGAAGAATTTAGTAAGCCATTTTATGGACTGATAAGCGAGCTGGTTACGTTGAAGATCGTTGATAAAAAAACCGATGTTTGAATTTTGCTGCATCCATTTGACCTGTTCAAGCAAGTCATCATTTGTGAAATGATGACAAAACAAACTGGAAAAAATGATATCCGGTTTTTGATGAAAAGTAACTTTTCTATAATCGCTAACAATCCATTGAGTGCAGGGCTGTATATCTTGTTTTGCTTTTGCAAAATCAATGCATGATTGTTTGATATCAATACCTGTGAAATAAATTTTTATTTGCAGCTTTTTACACCATTGCTGCAAGGCAAAAATATTATCGCCACCACCACAGCCGATCTCACAAA
>JAEZRL010000454.1 GCA_023440945.1 Bacteroidota bacterium | reverse complement strand
CTATTAGGTAAATACGATATAGTGATCGAATAAAAGAATTGCCTTTTTTGTGTCAGCCAAATAAGCAAATAGCAGGCTTAATTTAAACAAGCATTTCTTCATTCAATATCTGCTTCAGTAATTTCATTTCTTTCGCTGCCTGAATAACCATTCCAGGATCAAAGGATCACTGTAGGCGCCAAGCCAGGAAAAGTGACCGACTTCAGGATATTGTGTAAAACCCGGGTGTGCACCGGCTTTCATCAAAGCCTCCATCATATCCCAGGAATTACGCGGGTCAACAGAAGCATCTTCAGCGCCATGAACATTCCAGATGGGGATGTGAGCAAAACTTGCTGCTTTGGATGCATCGCCGCCACCGCAAACAGGCAAAGCTGCGGCAAACAAATCCGGATATCTTGCAATCGCTTCATAAGTGCCAAACCCTCCCATTGATAAGCCGGTTATGTAAATGCGGTTAGTATCAACAGGTGAAGTTTTTATCAACTGTTGGATAAGCGCTCTTAGCAGTTGCATCGGTTTTGCAGGTGTTGGCTGCAAATGCATTTCGGTGCTGTTGGGTGTGCGGGAAAAGTTTGACCAGCGGTCACCTGCAGGGCATTGCGGCGCTACCACGATAGCAGGATGCGATATCATCATTTGATCTGTTGCGAAATTTAAAACGCCCCATTTTAATTGCGCTTCATTATCGTTGCCACGTTCACCGGAGCCATGTAAAAAGATAATAAGCGGATATCTACGCATCGTATCATAATCCGGGAATAACATGCGGTAATTAAGCGTATCACCTTTATCACTGATGTATTGATTAAGACTGAAACGTGAGGTTGGTGCCTGTGCAATGCTTGTATTTGTGCAGGAAATGATAATGATGAATAAAAAAAGGAGACGTACAAACTGCTTCATATTTGTTGAGTTTTGGCAAGAGATTATTAATGAATAAAGCAATTTAAGCAAATTTTATATTGAAATTTTAAGTTGATGTTCTTGCCAAACAAAAACAGTCAATAATTTCACCTGTTGAATTGCCTGATAAATAGGAAACAGTTAGTCATTAAAACGCACCGTATTTATTTCTATTTAAAAAATATCTCTGTCGCACCATAACCAAATCGCGGATCATATTGGTTGATAAAACTTTTTACTTCTTTTTTCGTTTTGAGTATTTCATGAATTTCTTCTCTTAGTTTTCCACTGCCAACACCATGAATAATTATCAAACCAGGCTGATGATGTGCAACCGCCAGGTCATACCATTTTTCAAATTCTTTCAACTGTAAAGTGAGTATTTCAAAATTGCTCAGTTTCTTCCAGTCATCTGTAAGTTTTTCAATGTGAAGATCAACCACACTGCGGGCAGGTTCAAGATACTCCCGAACCTTTGATGCTTCATAAACTTTGAATCCTTTCGAAGCCAGGCTTCCCAGGTCCAGCTTTTCTGTTTCTGCTCTGTCAGGATAAGTTGTAAATAACTGGTAAGATAAAACAGGCAAATTCTTTTCTTTCAGTTCTTCTACTTTCTGAAAAACCTGTTTTGGTTTTAGCTTTAGCGAAGTTTCAAAATATTCTGCCTTCTTTTTATCCGGGTTCAAAAGCGAAAATTCAAAAATAAAAGAGGGATAATCATTCAGGCTTTCAAAAGCCAGGTCATGCACGTAAAAGTCTTTTTGCGCCAGCACTTCGTTCTTTAGTTCAAAACTATCTTCTCCGGCCAACTGTTGTTTGTAAACAAAACCATAACCTTGATCTGTTCTGTTTACAAGATAAATTTTAAAAAGTTCAACCACTTCATCATTAAATTCATCCAGTGTAAACTTCGGAACTAATGAAAGCCAAACGCCTTCTGCTGCTTTAATATCTGTTTTTGGTTGTTTTTCTCTTGGTATCTGGTCTATATATTGCTTCGGCTTCTTTTTCTCCGGAACTACTTTGTTCTTGGTGAACCGGTGAAAATAAGGAAAATCGATCTGGTCCATATACGCCGGGAACTTTACGCCCCGAACTTCTATTATTACCATTTTTTCATTTACTATCTCAATCACTTTGCCTTCTTCATTACTATGCAAAACAATAATATCATCACCAACCTGGTATTTCATCAGAGAATCTTTTTATTTATTTAGGTCTGATCGAACGCCGTAACAGCCCGCTTTTACTTCCTGTACATTGATTGTAATACGTCGCCATCGTGCTCTATTCATTTAAGAATAATTGTACAACCAATTAATACTTCTGCATGCAAAATTATTTTTTATGGCGCAGTATATAGAATATAAAAGCGGATAAAATAATACGATTTAAAAATAGACTAATAAAAACGATTTCAAACGTAAGGCTGCTATTTAATAACGTGACACAATAAGTGCTATGGAAGCAAATGAATAACAGTACTGCTTTTGCAGTCAAACTGGATAAGATTATAGGGTGAATAATTATTAAAGATTTATATACCGGTGCAATACGATTAGGATGATGTTGTTAGCAACTTCATAACACATCATTTAAATTGTTCCTTTTATATTTGTTAGTAATGAATGCGCCTTACAATCAATATCAGTTTGAAAAAGAAAAAAATCTTAAAGCCTTAGGTTTTACAACACTTATCTGTGTTGCTTTATTACTCGTCTTATTTTTTGTAAGCTGGACGTTACCACAAGCACCTCCTCCTGTTTTGGATGAAGGTGTAGAAGTAAACCTCGGCAACAGCGATGAAGGCTTAGGTGCCATTGCTCCGCAAATGCCCGGCGAACCTGCTCTTGCAGAAGAAAATACGTATAATCCGCCCAAATCTGCTTCTGCCGCAGATGAACCGGAACAAACAAAAGAAGTTGCAGAAAACAACGATGCAGATGCTCCTGCAGTAAATGTTTCGCCAAAACCGGTAACGAAACCAAAGCCAAATATTGTTGAAGAAACAAAAAAGAAAGTAACAAAAGCGCCTCCCGTTGTTAATGCAACACCTGCACCACCCAAACCAAAAGCAGTTTATAAAGGTGGAACACAGTCGGGCAACGGCGGTAATGGTTCAGACAGTTATAATGGCGTCAAAAATCAGGGTATTGCAGGTGGTAACGGCGACCAGGGTAAACCAAATGGCAATCCAAATTCCGATAGTTATATAGGCAATGGCGGCACCGGTAAAAGCGGCGTAAGTATTAGAAATGGTTTAAGCGGAAGAAGATTTACAAGACTTCCTTCCTTCACGGATAATTTCAACGAGAATGCAAAAGTTGCGGTGGATATTACTGTTGACAGAAATGGCAATGTAACTTCTGCAGTCGTAAATCCACGTGGTACTACAACAACAAATGAGAACATACGCGGTATCGCTATTTCAAAAGCGAAACAATTAAAACTGAATGCGGGAAATGTAGATGCACAAACAGGTACCATCGTATTCGATTTCAAATTGCATGGATGATAAAGGTTGCATCTATCTTTGCAGCCATCTATGAACTATCAGCAAACCATTGATTATCTCTACCGGGCACTTCCCATGTTTAGCCGCATTGGTGCGGATGCGGTAAAAAAAGGGCTGGATAACACCTTACATCTTTGCCAGGCGCTGGATAATCCTCAAAATAAATTCAAAAGTATTCATGTAGCAGGCACCAATGGCAAAGGTTCTGTTAGTCACATGCTGGCCGCCATTCTTCAAAGCACCGGGTACAAAACCGGTTTATATACTTCGCCTCATTTGAAAGACTTTCGGGAAAGAATAAAAGTAGATGGAAAGCTTTGTGAAGAAAGCTTTGTGATTGATTTTGTTGAAAGAGTAAAACCGCTTATCGAACAAATTCAGCCTTCGTTTTTTGAAATAACGGTGGCAATGGCTTTTGAATATTTTGCGCAGCAAAAAGTTGATGTTGCAGTGATCGAAGTGGGTCTTGGCGGAAGGCTCGACAGTACGAATGTTATCACTCCCGAATTAAGTATCATTACCAACATCGGCTGGGATCACATGCAAATCCTGGGTAATACTTTACCTGGAATCGCTTTTGAAAAAGCGGGCATCGTCAAACAAAATGTTCCGGTTGTTATCGGAGAAACGCTCCAGGAAACCAAACCAGTTTTTGAAGCAGTGGCTGCAGAAAAAGGTGCGCCGTTATTTTTTGCGGGGGTGAAAAGATATATAAGCGATTGGCAGTATCAGCATCATCAGCTGATCATAAATGTTACTGATAAACAAACGGATGAAAGGCATAGCTATGCATTGGATCTGCCAGGAATTTATCAAACAAAAAATATTCTTACGGTATTGGAAGCAGTGCATCAATTGAAACGGCAGGGTTTTCTTCTGGATGATAAAACGGTTGTAAAAGCTTTGTCGCAGGTAAAAAAGCTTACCGGTTTGCATGGAAGATGGGAACTTATTCATCAGCATCCTGCTATCATTCTCGATGTGGCCCATAATGAAGATGGCATTAAACAGGTGGTTGAACAACTGGAATTAACAACTTACCGGCAACTGCATATTATTACCGGGATGGTGAAAGATAAAGCGGTTGATAAAGTTTTATCACTGCTTCCTGCAACAGCCCAATATTATTTTACACGTGCACAAATACCACGTGCCTTACCCGAAAATGAATTAGCGGAAATGGCCGCATTTTTCGGACTAAAAGGAAAAACTTTTAGTGATGTAAACAGCGCTGTTCATAATGCATTGCAGCATGCACATGCTGACGACCTGGTACTTGTTTGCGGAAGCGTGTTTCTTGTCGGTGAAGTTGATTTGTAAGTCTAGAATCAGGCGCTTAAAGCAAAGAGTTTTTGGACTGCATAAGAAACATAGCACATAGAAAAATACATCCGGTGCAATAAGGAAAAAATAAGTTTAAGGAGTAGAATAATTGCAACCAGGTGAAACGCTGTGTTTCTCTATGCCTGTGTGGTTCGATTATAGCTTACAACTCAAATGCCTGGATATGATAATTATTCCTCCTGCTTATACTTCAATACAATGCCGCTGCTTTTTTGAAGATCAGAAGTAATAAGCAAACTATACATTTGTTTGCCGCTGTAAATTTCCATCAATGCTGTATTGGGTGGAATTTCTCCAAGGTTATGTGCATACATAACAATCTTATTATCCTTGTTCTTATCAACCGCAACTTTTATCTCGTAAGCACGGGAAGTTAAACCGATCCTGCTGATAACAACTTCATCATTATTAAAAACAGAAATAGTATCGCCATCTACCACACCATTATCAAAAAGCCTGAGGGTGATAGAATCTGTTGTCACCTCAAATGATTTTACAATATTCGTTGCTCGTTTTTCAAATACTTCTTTTTTGGCAGTAACAGCACTGTCTCTTCGAACCGGCGCTGGTTTGGCAACTGCTGCTTCTGGTTTTTTTATTACCGGGGTATCAACAGGTTTTACGGCTACAGGCAAAGGCTTTGCTGAAGCAACTTCTTTTACTGTATCTTTTTGAACCGTTTGTTTTATGGGTATCACCGTTTTTGCAACCGGTTTTTCCTGTTTTTGCACAATGGTATTATTTACCTGGGGGCCAACAGGTTTATTCAGTTTTTCTGCACGTGCTAATAGCACACTTTGAGGAGTAACTTTAACTATAAGCGGAGATTTAAACTTCGATAACCTGATTGTTTTTTTGATAGCAGGAAGAGGTTTTTTTGGTAACCCTGCAACGGTTAATAATGATCTATCTACGGGCGTATAAAAAACAAAAGGCTGTTCTTTTATTACTGCACCTTTTGCATAGATTCTGTTTACGGCAAAAACAGGTTTGTCAAAAGCAATTTCTTTTTGCTTCGAAGGCACAACAGCAAGCTCTGCTTTATCTATTGGTTCATAATAAATAAAAGGTTCTTCTTTTACGGCAACACCCTTCGCATGAAGGGTGTTTACACCCAGTGCAGGTTCATTACCAAGCAATTGTTTTTTCGTTGTTGCAACCACAACGCCTTTTGGTAAAGCTTTAAAAGGGATCATTGCTTCATCATCCCTGGTATCTTTAACCGCACCGGCAACAATCGGTTCATTGTTTTGTTCTCCATTCACCATTGCTATCATTGAAGCACGAACAGCAGGATCAAATTCATCCAGGTCACGGGTATAAACCGAAACGCCATTACATTGCTGCAGGCAATCTTTTGTTTCACCGGTCATTATAAACTTCCCGCCTTTAATAGCAAAACTAAATTGTACAGGCCCGCAAATACCACAACGCGTTTCCCATCTTCCGCCTGGTGGATCTTTCTTATAAACATTCTCGCCGATCTTCGCCGTCATATAATTCCTCGTTATGGTGCCGGTAACTTTTGAATCCGAGTGAACTGATGTATCACTCAACAGCATCACCTTCACCAATCCTTCAAAATTGTTGCCTTCAACTTTTACGATCTCGAAACTTATTCGGATATTTTCTTTGTTTGCCTTTTTTGCAGTAGCAGCACCTCCTTTCCAAACACCAACAAACCAGTTCGCTTCCTGCTGTGCATCAACTGAAGTGAGTGTAAATAAACATATAATGAGCGTTATAAACTTTGGAATGATTTTCAACGGATAATGGTTCTTTGGATAGATAGGCGGGCAAACTACAAAAACAATAGTAAACCATTGTTATCGGGGCAT
The DNA here is from genome assembly GCA_023440945.1 of Bacteroidota bacterium. Taxonomy (GTDB): domain Bacteria; phylum Bacteroidota; class Bacteroidia; order Chitinophagales; family Chitinophagaceae; genus JAEZRL01. Next base: position 4,921 of record JAEZRL010000454.1, on the reverse strand, counting down.
ATTTTAATTCTATTCTAATAGTTGCCTGACACTTTCGAAGTGCCTGACAACTTCTGCTGGTAGAGCTCTAAGAAAGCAATAGTTGGTCAGTGATATTTATTGAACATCAACATTATAACTCTGTTACAATCTCTTTGTGATCTGCTTTCTCATGCTTTTTCATATCCAGCATAAACTTTACCAGTAGTAACATAAGCAGTAAAGGATTTACCAGCGAAGGAGCAAAAACCTCCCACCAACTGCATTGTATCAACCCGGCAAGGTGGAGTAATACTAAAAAGCAGGTAACAACGGAATTGAAGAAAAGAATAAAGAACACAAAGGGTTTATACTTCATGGCTATTGGATTTTGTAAACTTATAGGTTGATGCGGCAAATCTAAGAAGCATCAAAAAGCTTTTCTTGAAATAAAAACAAATTGTTGACCCGATAAGACCACAATGTTAAATGAAAAGAGCTGCCTGCTTAGAGACAGCTTCTCTTCATCCTATGATCCTTTTTCTTTCACCTCAAAAATTATCTTTTGTATTGCAGCATCCATTCATAAATATTCAATGTACTTTCTTTGTAGTTGGGATCGGTAGCCTGCGTCCAGCAATTATGTTCTTTAATACCCTGGAAAATTGTTTTTTTAGCCGGGGTTGAAGGCGATAAGGACTGGATAGCGTTGATCAGTGTGATGGTGTTGTTTGAAGGTACCATTGGGTCTAATTGATTATGGAAAGCCCATATCGGCAGGTTGCCTTTAACGATACCTTTTGCACGTTCTGCATTGTTGCTGCCCGATTCTGCCATCGTAACAACGGCTGCTGCTTTTTTTGGATACGTCGAAGCGAAATCTGCAGTTGCACCGCCGCCAAGACTAAGACCCATAACATAGATCCTCGATGTATCAATACGGTATTTCTTCAAAGCATAGTTGATCATTGCATTTACATCGCTTCCTGTAGGTTGCTTTTTGAACTGCGGCGCTATAACAAGAAAGGAAAAATTACCGGAGGCCGCTTTAAAAGAAGATGGGAATAATCCTTTCTGAAGAAGTGCCGGTACTGAATTTTTTGCCATTTTATACAGATCCGTAGTACCATTCCCCAGGTTTCCTGTACCTGCCAGGGAGATCAATAAAGGATATTTTTCTGTTGAACTTTTATAGCCAACGGGTTTATGCAGCAGGTAACCGCCTATGTTCTGCACTACTTTGGCATATACAGCTTCCTGGTTAAGGATCTGGCTGTTCGACTTGATGTTCGATGAGTCTTCAAAGTTTACCGCTGTTTCTGCCGCCGCTGGGGAAGGCGTGTTTTCTAACTCTTTTGTACAGGAAAATAAGGTGCAGCAAAATACGGCTGCAGTAAGCGTTGTGATCAGTTTTTTCATGATATTGGATATTTGGATTCGGCCACAAAATTAGACCGGCGTGGAATGCGGGAGAAGTGTTTAAGCAACTCTTCAGGTACAATTAAGCAGGTATTAAACACGGCAAAAAAACGATAAGAAAATCAATCGCTTCTGTTTTTTACCACTTTTGTTTTACCTTTTATTTTTTAAGCGTTTATTAGTTGGCGATTAAAATTTTAAGGTTATGCCGGCAACTTGCAACCAATTACCAGTAACCGGTAGTCCTCCTCAAAATCCTCATTTTTAACGTAGCCATAAAAGAATGCTTTCCATCTTTGGGTATAACCTCCTATTTTTGCGGCTCTTTTAAACAAACACCGTGAAAATTCTCTCTCGACTATGTGTGTACGTCTTAGTTGTTATGACCTTCGTTTCCTGTGCTCAAACGAAAAATATTGCTTATTTCCAGGATCTGAACGATACCTCTAAACTACACACACAGGTTATACGCCAAACCTATGAAGTAAAGATCCAGCCGGATGACATCATCCAGGTGCTGGTGAACAGCTTGAACCCGGAAGCAACGGCTGTTTTTAATTTGGGTAATACCACTCCACCACCTGTTACCGGTACGGCTCCTTCTACCCAGGCTGTAACCAGCGTAAATGTTAGTCCTTCAGCAATGGCAGGCCCGGCAGGAAGCAATGGCGGCTACCTGGTTGATAAGGATGGAAATATAGATTTTCCGGTACTGGGAAAATTACATGTGGAAGGGATGACGCTGAGTGCTTTGAAAGGATTACTAAAAGGCAAACTGGATAAATATTTAACCGAACCGATCGTGAATGTACGGTTACTAAACAATAAAATAACGGTGCTGGGTGAAGTGGCCAGACCTGCCACTTACTCCATTCCCGGCGAACGCATCACGGTACTGGATGCAATTGGCATGGCGGGAGACCTCACGATTTATGGTAAAAGGGAAAATGTACTGCTGGTACGCGAAGAGAACGGCGAACGGAAATTTGTACGGCTCAATCTAAACTCCTCGGACATATTTACCTCCCCTTATTTCTACCTGAAGCAGAATGACGCGATCTATGTGGAACCGAATGAAAATAAAGTGAAAGCTTCAGATGTAACCTCCTTGCGTCGTTTATCTCTCATTACTACCGGTTTTACGCTTTTAGTCGTAGTAATTTCAAGACTTATCAAATAAAACTGTTTTTCTTTCGATGGATAATCTTCAAAATACTTCTTTGGATAACAACAACAGTAGCACCGATTCCGACCTGAAACAGGCGATTTTTAAATACCTGCGTTACTGGCCCTGGTTCTTTGCAGGTGTGATTCTGGCTTTGTTTGTTGCTTACACTTACCTTCGATATGCCACACCTCAGTACAAGGTAACAGCAAAAATACTCATCAAAAGCAATGATAAGGCGGGAGGTTCTGGAGTTCAGGCAGATATGCTAAGTCAGTTAGACATATTTAATACCAAAAATGATGTGGACAACGAGCAGCAGGTAATCCAGACCAAGTATCTGATGCGTAAGGTGGTGGATGAACTAGACCTTAATATCCGCTATTTTTCCAAGGGGAGCATTAAGTCAACGGAATTGTATAACCATTCTCCTTTTGTCGTTCATGCCCTCTTTATCAAAGACAGTATACCTGCTCAGCAATTCGAGCTGCGCATGGGGCAGGATGATTCGAACTTTTTCTTGAAGAATGATAGTTTGAATGGTCAGTTTCATTTTGGCGATACATTGCAAAATACTCGGTTTCGTTTTGTAATAGAGAAACGCCCTTATTTAAAGGAAGAAGGCAGTTATCTTTTCACTATCAATACCCCTGAAGCTGCTACCAATCAATATTCTTCAGTCTTAAGTACCGATATTGTCAGCAAAACTGCTGATGTGATCGGTTTATCCCTCACGGAAACTGTACCCCAGAAAGGAGAGGATATCCTGAATAAACTGTATGAGGTGTACACACGGGTAAACCGGGAGGACAAGAACGCCATTTCAGACAGCACCATCCGGTTTATTGACGACCGACTCGCCATCGTGTCGCAGGAATTATCCGGCGTGGAAAAGAACATCGAGCGGTTTAAAACCAATAACCAGATATCCGTTGACCTGCAAAACCAGGCACAACTCTCGCTTACCAATGCTTCCGATATCCAAAAACAACTCGTGCAGCAGGAGGTGCAGATAGGCGTGGTAGAAGCATTGGAAAACCAGGTAAAGAACAATCCCGGCCGCATTATACCCAACGCTGCGGCAATTCAGGACGCCACTTATATCTCTACCGTAGAAAAATACAACAACCTGGTATTGGAAAGAAACCGGCAGTTGCAAACGACCAAAGCCGATAATCCCCTCATTCTTAACCTAAACAGCCAGGTAGAAGCGTTGGGCAGGGAGCTTTTAACGAGCCTGGAAAATATCAAAAAAGGCATGCAGCTCGGCAGGGACGAACTGGAAAAACAAAACCGGCAGATAACAGGCAACCTGCGCACTGCTCCTTCAAAAGAGCGTACTTTCCTGGACATTTCCCGCCAGCAGGATGTAAAGCAGCAGTTATATCTCTATCTCCTTCAAAAAAGGGAAGAAACCGCCATTTCAAAATCCGGAACCTTATCCAATTCAAGACTGATAGAACCGGCTAAAAGTGATTCTGCTCCGTTTAGCCCGAAAAAACAATTAATTTATTTATTGGCTCTTCTGGCAGGTCTTTTACTCCCAGGTATCAGCATCTATGCAAAAGAGTTTTTTAATAACAAGGTTCGGGAAAGGAGCGACATAGTCTCCGTGGTGCCCGCTGTGCCGGTTTTAGGCGAAGTAGGGCATAATAACACAGAAGACATTGTGGTAGCCAGGCAGGATTCAAGAACCGCTTTGGCGGAGCAGTTCCGTGCCATTCGTGCCAACCTGCAATTCATGCTTACGGGTGAGAATCATAAAACAATATTTCTCACCTCCAGCATGAGTGGGGAAGGGAAATCTTTTCTGTCCATCAATCTGGCTTCTTCGCTCGCCATTTCAGGGAAGAAGGTAATACTATGTGAATTGGATCTGCGCAAACCAAAAATCTCAAAAGAACTGGGGCTTGGCAACAGCCAGGGTTTCAGTACTTATATGATTGGGCAGGTGGGCAAAGAACAGGTAGTGACGCCGAGTGGCATACACCCCAACCTGTACCTGTTGCAATCAGGTCCTATACCTCCCAATCCTGCTGAATTATTGTTACAGGAAAAGGCGGCTGAATTATTTAGTTATTTAAAAACGCAGTTTGATTATATCATTATAGACACTCCGCCTTTAGGGCTCGTAAGCGATGCCGTACTGATAGGCAAATATGCAGATGCAGCCATTTATGTGGTAAGACAGAACTATACGCTGAAGCCGCAGATAAACATTATCCAGGACTTGTACCGGCATAAAAAAGTGCCCAATCTTTCCATCCTTGTGAACGATGTGAAGAAGGAAGGCCGCTATGGCTATGGCTACGGCTACGGCTACGGTTATGGTTATGGCTACGGTTACGGCTATGGTAACAGTACGAACGGGTATTATAC
>JAEZRL010000450.1 GCA_023440945.1 Bacteroidota bacterium | reverse complement strand
GAAATACCCTATTTTCAGCGTATTTCTACTCTATTTTGAGCAGGTCAAAAAAATCTCCAACACCAAAAGCTACTATTGTATTAGTCAGCAAAAGTTCAACATGATATGCAAACTTTATACAGCCAATAACCTTCAAATGGCGTTCTCACACCTGATGCCACATAGGTTTGAAAATTATTTTATACCAGGCAGCAAAATATTTTCCAGAGAAGATGTACATGGCTCTTTCATATTGCAACAACTCGTGATAGGAGAAAACGTCATTGAGCAAATAAATTATGAGTTGCTGGAAGACATGCAGCTTGAATGCAATAATTCAAAACAAGCGTTTTATCTTTTCATTCAGTTACAAGCCACATCACAATATCATTTCCGAAATAGCAGGGCGGCAATTTCAAAAGCAGGACGGTTCTACCTTTTCTATCATTCATCTTTAACCTTTTCCTTGTCGTTGCCCGCAAATCAGGAAGGACATCTTTTGATAATTGAATTACCGGTAAACAGTATGCTTAGCATGCCTAGTTTTTACCCGGTAATAGAAGCGTTTACAGAGCATACAAAAAGAAATAGCGTTTATTTCCTAACAGGGGAGCCGCAACGTCTGTCGCTTTCCATGCATACTATTATAAACAGGATTATCCATTCTCCCTACACTGAATCAGTAAGACCTTTTTTTGAAGAAAATTTAAACAAACTTATTGATCTTGTTCTTTATTCCATTACTCCCTGCGTTAGAGAAAATACGATCAATTATTCTGTTGATGATATGGAACTGGTTTACCGGGCAAAGGAATTCATTGATGCGCACCTGGACCATCATTTCAGCATCATGGAAATAGCAAAAAAAGTAGGATTGAATGAAAGAAAACTAAAAAATGGTTTTAAGGAAGTGTATAAAGCCGGTCTTTATGGATACCTCAAGAGGCAAAGACTTGAACGGGCCAAAACGATGCTCGCAAACACAAAAAAAGCTGTGAAGGAAATAGCCCGGAAATCTGGCTACAGAAATACATCTAATTTTTCTGCGGCTTTTAAAAAGGAATTTAATCTTCCTCCTGCAAAATGGAGAAGATTTATTGGGATCGGAAAGTGAAAACGAATAGAGCCAAAAACATCCTGCAGGCTTTTGGCTCCGTTATCATCTTACAAGGGCTATTATTCATGAGAATTGAGCTTACTATTTGTATGTGGTAGCTTTTAAAGGCAATGAATCTAGTCCGTAATAATGATGGGTTATGACATTGCCATTAACGTTTACAATACGAAATCCGGACGGATCTTTTCCTAATGGTTTTCCAACAGGGCCAGTTGTTATCATCTCAAGATCTTTTGCATGGCCAATGGCATTTTTGTGGAGATGGCCTGCAAAAATGTACTTCACCCCATAAGATTGAAATAAGGCAATATATTTTTGACGGACTGAAGTGGGTATATTAAAGTATTGATCCTTCTCATCCAGATTATCTAGAAACCAGGGAATATGCTGAAAGATGACAATGTTTGTATATTTCTGTTTCTTCGCTTCCTCAAGTGTTTGGTGTAACCACTTATCTTGTTTTCCCGCTTCATCAGGTGCTCCCGTAGAATCAAAGAAGAGAGAAGAGTTTAGTACAATGCCATACAAATTCCCTTGCATGAAAGAATAATAATCAGGACCAAAATTTTTACGGTAATTGTCCAAAGATTCTTTTGTTGGTTTATTGGCAACGTCATGATTTCCCGCCACATTATAAAGAGGAATAGATTTATTAAGCTTGTCTGCAATACGTTTATATTCTGCAATCTGCTTCGTGTCTCCTGTTTTATTCACTAAATCACCACAAACGATAACAAAAGCAGGCTGAAGCTTGTTCGCTGCATCAATTGCTTTTTCAAAATTGGCGGTTTCCTTTTCGAAGCCGTTGTTATCGGTAAACATGCCAAACTGCGTATCTGACATTTGAATAAAGTGAAAGGATTTTACCTGGCGATTGGAACGAGAAGATGCGCAACCGAATAAAAGGGTAATTAGAACAAATAGGGCACTTAGCGCTCTGCCCTTAATAAATAAACCGGTTTTACAATTCATGTGGATTATTTTTATTTTACTCTATCAGGCAAAAACATCTGCATCTGTTCGTGTTTTTGCATTAACAGCATTAATTAAAGATTGTAAAAGAACCGGGATATTACCATCCCGGGTTTTGTTTTAATTGCGCGTTTACGTCAATTTCACTTTGAGGTATTGGCCACAGAAGATACTGTTCGTTGAAAGAGACACCGCTTTCATTAATATAACTCATTGCATCTTCGAAATGCCCGGTGGCCAGATTATACGCCTTGTGTGTCCGTTGAATATCAAAAAAAGCTTTATTCTCGTAAGCCAGTTCATGATAACGCTCTCTCCATATTGCTTCTCTAAATTGATCTTTTGTTAATTCTGAAAGGGGTGATAGCAATGCTCTTTTCCTGATTAGATTTACTTGTTCATAGGCACTTTCAGTAGGGCCTGCTATTTCATTAGAAGCTTCGGCATATGTTAGCATAACTTCCGGCAGACGAAGTAGGGTCCAGTTTTCGTCAGAATTGCCATCACCGTTCGGTCCTGCAGCTTCAACAAGCCAGAATTTATAGAGAGCATATTCTCCGAATTTGATAATGCCGCTGCCTGACGCTGCAGGATATTCGGAGAAGTAAAATTGTCTTTCCTCAGTGCGTTTATCACCGTTCTCATAAGAGGCAACAAATTCACGTCGGGGGATAAGTGCACCAATTTCGCTTGGTAACTTTGATATGCCGATTTTATCGGGAGTGACAAAAGGAGTTATATTGTTTGTAGTTATTCCTGTTTTATATTGAACCTGGAAAATAAGCTCACCCTGGTTTTTATGTGCCCTATCGTGCAGGTAAGCATAGTCATCAAATAATGTGTACCAACCGGCATCTATCACTTCTTTTGATTTATCTGCTGCCATTTTGTAATATTCTGCGCCTTTATTTAAAGGATAGCCGGCCATCGTGAGGTACACACTGGATAATAACGATTTCACTGCTCCTGCCGATACCCTGCCTGTTTTGTCAACGTTAGGCAAACCAGATTCCTCCGCTTGTTTTAAATCACTTACTATGGAATCATACACTTCTTCTGCCGCCGCGGCATGGGGATAAAGATCTGGACTAGAAAAATCAATAGGCTCGGTGATAAGGGGTATATTTCCATAAAGCCTTACTAAATAGTAGTAATACAATGCCCGTAAAAAATATGCCTGCCCCAATAATTTCTTCTTTTTAGCCTCGTCCATTGTGATGTTAGGAATTTTATTGATGGCAAGATTGGCGTCCGCTATTCCCTGGTAAAAGCCAACCCAAAGCACTCTAAACACCGGATCGGTAGGTGAGCTTTTATGTTGAATCATCTCATTGTTAAACAGGCTTTGCCCAAGAGTGGTTGCGTGACCTACAGGAAATTCTATGGAAGCGAACGGTGCCTCGCCATAATTAAGTCCTGTTCCTGTTTGTAGTGTTTGCAAGGGTGGGTATATTCCATTCACTGCAGCTTCTGCCTGCGCGGCGTTGGTAAAATAATTTTCTTGTGTTACATCCGATTTATTATTCTCCACCAAAGATTTTTTACATCCGGTATTGAAAACTACCAAAAGGCAGGGCAACACCAATATATTAGCTAGCTTTTTTATATTAAAACTCATAATGGTTAATTTTTACAATGATTAAAAGGTTACATCAACACCAAACATGAAAGTGCGCGGCTTTGGATAAGAAGCATAATTCACCCCCTGGGAAAAAACATCATTATCATAGTTCGATACTTCAGGATCATAGCCGACGTAATTGGTAAGCAGGAAGAAGTTCTGGAACGAAGCATAGAACCGAAGGTTTTTTAAACCCCATTGCGAAGCTGTGCCTGATGGAAGGTCATAAGCAAGCAAAAGATTTTTGCCCCTGACAAAAGAGCCATCCTGTAGTTTCCTTGTATCCATGTAATACGCATAACCCGCGCCGGTAGGCCGTACTTGTTCAAGAACAGCATTCTGATTTTCCGGTGTCCACGCATCTAGCACGGAAGCATAGCTATTCGCAATTCCCTGCCTTGCCTCACCTGAATTCCTCGAATTATCAAAAACATCATTACCTCTGGAATATTGCAACTCAAGAATCAAACTGAAGCTTTTGTAACGGAGAGTATTTGAAAAAGTACCGTAGAAATCAGGAATACCCTTTCCTATTATTGCCCTGTCATTTCCATTTATTACCCCATCGTTGTTAATATCCCGGATCTTCAAGTCTCCTGGCAACAGACCATATTTAGAGGCTTCATTTGCTTCCTTTGAACTCCAAATTCCGTCTCTTATATATCCATAAAACGACCCGACAGATTCTCCAACTCTAAGTAGCAATAAATCCTTAAACCCGTAGATTATATCCTCGTTTTTTGCACCCAGCGCAGTTACCCTGTTTTTGAGGCTCGAAAAATTGAAAGCTGTGGACCACGTAAAATTTTTGGTACTCACATTTACCGTATTCAATGAAATCTCAAGTCCTGTGTTTTCCATACTGCCTATATTCCTTGTTACGGTTGTATATCCACTTGTAGAAGGTACCGGTGCATCGAGTAAAAGACCGTGTGTTTTTTTCGAATAATAATCCACTTCCAGGCTGATGCGGTTATTCAAAAAGCCTGCATCTAATCCGATATCAAATTGAGCTGTTTTTTCCCATTTCAAGTTCGGATTAGCAAGGCGTCCTATTGCAGTACCGGCTGCCCTGCTGTCATTGAAGATATAGGCGCTGGTGCGCAAGGTCGCAAGAGATCTGTAAGAGCCGATTGCTGAGTTACCGGTTAAACCGTAACTCATCCTTATTTTAAGATTCGAAATACTGTTTACCCCCCTCATAAAGTTCTCTTCTGACAACCGCCATGCAGCAGCAGCAGAGGGGAAAAAGGCAAATTTATTATTTGAACCGAACCTGGACGACCCGTCCGCACGCCCTGTAACAGTTAATAAATATTTGTTTTTGAAACCGTAGTTCAATCTTCCGAAATAAGATTGCATCTGGTAAGCAGTTGAAGAGGAACTTGGTGCCAAGGGCGTAGCTCCGGCAGCTAAATTGTACCACTGGTAATAATCATCAGACAAATTTTCAGTATTCGAATTCCATCCCAGGTAATTATATTTTTGCAATTCTGCCCCGGCTAAAACATCTATCCGATTATCAGTATTCAATTGTTTCACGTAGGTTAACCTGTTTGACCATTCCCAAAAGGTCGATTCATTAGCAGAGACACTAGCCTGACTGCGGTTACTCACAAGTTTGGAACTTCGGAAGAATGGGTTGGTTTCATTTGCCACATTTACTCCTAATGTAGAGATAAAGTCAAGACCTTCCACAAGCTTAAAATTTAAATAAGCATTACCACTGAAGTTATTGGCATTGTAAACCCTCTTGATCTCGTTAATCTGGGCTAAAGGATTATCAACCCTTTCCAAACCTTCATAATCCCCTGCGGTCCCATACGTTCCATCATTGTACTTATAGGGAACGAACGGAACAAACTCAAGCATGTACCGCATGACGTCATAAGACCCATTGTTGTCATTTACTCCTCCCTGGCTCATGCGTGAGTAGGCAAAAGTACCTCCGACTTTCAACCAGTCTTTTATCTGCCGGTCAACAACTGCTCTTATATTGTATCTTTTCGCAAAACTTTCTTTTATAATCCCATTGTCCTTTACATAACCAAGAAACAACCCATAATTCGTCTGTTTATCTCCACCTGTAAGACTAAGATTATGACTATTGCTGATCGCTGTTCTGGTAGCCATCTTTTGCCAATCTATATCATAAATTGGTTGTGGTACCCCATTAGCATCAAGGGTAAAAAGTTCATGGTTACCAAGAGTATTACCCTTCAGATAATTCATTCTTTTCTTTAGCGGGTCTTTGTATTTGCCTGCCGCAAAACCTGCAGAGTCAAACTTTTCAGCGTTTTGATATTGCGTTTCTTCAATTGTCAAAAATTCTTTGGCGTTAAGAACATCGAGCTCTGATGGGAGCCAGTTAATACTTAAATAGCTGTTGTAGCTTATTTGACTCCCGTTCTTCCTTCCTCTTTGCGTGGTCACGATTATTACTCCGTTTGCGCCTCGCGTACCATATATAGCGGTTGAAGATGCATCTTTCAAAACACTTATAGATTCGATATTGTTGGGATCTATATTATTAATTCCATCGGGAGCAACAATACCATCCACGATATATAAGGGATCGTTGGTTGCATTGATAGAACTGAAACCCCTGATAGATACGCGGGTTCTACCGCCGGGCCTGCCCGAGTTTGTTGCCACATTAACACCCGCAATTTTGCCAGCCAATGTCTGCTCTGCATTGATCGCAGGCCGTTGCATTAATTCTTTGTTGTCCACACTAGCAACAGATCCGGTTAAATCAGATTTCTTTTGTTTTCCATATCCAACCACTACTACTTCTCCAAGGGTTTCGTTTGTTTGTTGAAGCGTTATATTTAACACTGTCACATCTCCAACAGAAACTTCTTTATCCGAATATCCTACCGAAGTAACAAGGAGTACAGCCGTGCTTCCCTGTACTTTAATACTGAATTGGCCGTTTTCGTCCGTTATCGTTATATTATTCGTGCCTTTTTCACTTACAGTAGCACTTACTAAAGGAGTGCCTCGCTCATCCGTCACAATACCGGTAATTGTTCTTTCTGCTTGTGGAATACTTTGAGCAACAGAATTCGTAGCTTCTTGCGTTTTAGTTGCATTAGATACAAACTGACCGATCCTTTCTTTTGAGACTATGGAATAATAGTTGGGTTTTATATATAGAAAGACAAGTTCGTTAGAATATAAAATACTCTTCAACACATCTTCAACTTGTTTGTCTTTTCCACCGGAAGGAAGATAAGTTGTGGTTTTACCTTCGATTAATTGTGGATCATAAACAAATTGGGTACCGTAAGTTTTAGTGACTTGTTTTAAAGCGTCCCTTAAAGGAATTTCTTTTTCCTGGGGATGGGCTTCGGTGCGAAACAGAAACAGGCAGGTGAAAAGTGCCACAAAAAGCAGCTTCAAATGGTAAGCAGTCATTTTTTGAATTTTAATGTTTGTCTTTAGAAATAATTTTATTTCGGACTTATTATTATCCGTGTACTATCTTCTTGCTCAATTTTGGTATTTAAAACAGTTGATATAATAAATAGTGCGTCGCTCAGGTTGTCAATTAATATCGGGCCTGCAATTTTCCTGCGACTTATAGCAGTGTCTTCGATTAGAATCTTTTTACCGTAATTGTCTTCCAGGTAGTGCGCAATTTCCTCGAGTGTAGGATTATCTAAGATCAGTTTCTTTTCCTTCCATGCTACATAATTGGTAGGAATAGTTGCTGATCGCTGAATTTTTTTCGTGGCATTATCATATAGTGTGAGATCGCCGGGAAGCATTATTATTGGGGGCTGAGAATTGTCGTCCAGTGACAGTTTGATTTTACCAGTTTGCAGAACTACTTCCGTTTTGTTTCTTCTTTGCCTTACATCGAATTCGGTTCCCAATACCTCGATAGTAAAGCCTTTTCCATGCACGAGGAATCTCTCATTGGCCTGAATGTTCTCCTTGTCCCGATTCAGATGTTTAACGTCAAAAAATGCTTCGCCCTCTAACCATACTTCTCTTGGTTTATCTTCTCCTCTATGCGGATTAAACCGAATTTGTGAATTACCATTCAATACAATAATAGTACTATCCGGCAAGAGTACCTTTTTGATTTCTCCAAATCCTGAGGCTATGGAAACTTGTTCAATTCTATTTCTGTTAACCTGGAAAAAAAGAATTGAAAGAAATACCAGTGCAGCAAATGATGCAGCAATTCCAATCCATGATTTTACAGAAATTCTCTCAAGTTGGAACACGTAAGATTTTTCTCTTTCTTTCAATTGTTTCAAATGTTCCTCGTAACGGCTTTCTATTTGTGCTTCTGTTGGTAAATGTTCTTCAAAATGTAATTGCTCCAAAAACAGACGGGCATTTTCTATCGCCTCCCTTTTATCAGGATTATTTTTTTGAAAATCGCTCCAAAACTTGTTGTATTCAGTATTATTACCTGTCACCCATTCCTGGAAGAAGATGTCAGTAATAAAATCCGATTCTGTATAGGGTTTATATTTACCAGGTGAAAAATCATTCATTCTAATAGTATGTGTCGAAAATGAACAATTTTACCCCAACGGGTAGAAAAAAAATTAAAATTTACCACTTCACTACACGAAGTAGTAGAAAAAGGGTGAGAAATGAGACGGAGAGATTTTTCTTTAGGGCCTGCAGACTCCTTGCCATAATTTTATAAGTAGCTTTTACGCTAATATTAAGTACTGAGGCAACTTCCTCATACGTTAAGTCTTCATAAAAGCGTAAGAAGACTGCTTCCCTTTGCCTTGCAGTTAAATTGTTTAAAGCATCCTGTAGTTTCTCCTTAAGATCAGGATCAATATCCACAGATTGTTCTGCATTCAAAAAAAAGTTTGGCTCTTCGTCAAGCTGATCTAGTTCAATTTGATTAACTGCTTGCTTCATTTTTTTCAAAAGCATATATCTGAACACTGAAAGAAAGTAACTGTCCGGTGTGTTTATGCCGTCTATCTTTTTTCTTTTACTCCAGATCTCAAGAAACACCTCCTGGATACAATCTTCAATCAATGTAATATCACCGGTAAACTTTCTACCGTAGTTATAGAATTTTTTGAAATAAAAGATGTAAACGTTTTTGTACGCTTCTTCATCCCCGTTTGTAATATTTTGCCAACTTAGTTTTTCCATCTGCGCCACATTTTACATTACTTTTCTAGGTATGGTTCCAAAAGAAAAAACACCCTCCTATTTTCAGAATCACAAGAAATGAAATTATTACACCGAAAGGTCAATCACTCATAAACTTAATAATAATATCAGTTTACTGCGCCAAGATTTGTCCAAGGTGATTCTTTGCAATATAAGCTGAACTTAAAAAAGTCCTTTTTGCATAACCCTTTGTCCCGAAACCATAACAAAACAAAAATAGCTTGCAGTTGTAATTATAGTTCAGCAATAAACACCTCAAACGATGAAACGCCTTACCATCATTAACATTACATCCGGCTTGCTTTCTTTTCTTTTTATTTATACCGGAACAACCAAACTCCTGGAGCATTCCGACTTCCTCTCGCAATTGCAATCGTTTCCATTATTGCAATATCATCCCTTGCTTTTTTCATTCCTGGTACCGTTTACAGAGCTTGTCATTGCTTTTGGCTTAATCATTAATCAAACAATCCTCCCGGCATTACGGGCATCATTTGTTCTGCTATTTGTTTTTACAACCTATCTCGTTCTAATGCTTTTTACGAACAAAGATCTTCCATGCCCCTGTGGAGGTATTATCAGTGCTTTGACCTGGAAGCAACATGTTGCACTTAACCTGTTCCTTATACTGCTTACAGTATTTGCCATTAAGAGCATGAATAAGGAAAAAACTACAGCCATGGATTTATAAAAAATACATGCACCTGAAATTTTTATTGCAATAAACAGGAGAAGCCGAACACCTGTAGAAAAAAGTAGGCATTCGATTTTCATTTCAAAAATTAGTTTATGAAACATTTAAAAAAAATCCTTCCTGTAGCTGCATTCGCTTTTGCGGTTATCGGGTCTTTTGCCATGAGTAGCCCCAATTATTCCGACCTGGTATGGAAATACAATGGCGGCAGTGAGACCAGTCCTAACAGTTATACCCCGGGCAATCCCGGTTGTCCGGCAGGCGATAATATCTGCAAGATCGTCGCTCCTGAAGATGCCACAAACCCCGGTCATCCTCAAATCGATATGCAGTTAGCTACCCGTATTCAGAACAGGGATGTTAGCCAGGGAGATGTCTTCCTTAAACAATAGCGTTATCAAAAAAGGGGAACCAACGTTCCCCTTTACCATTGCTACCTTTCATTTTGTGCAACACCTGCCAGTTGCACCACACTCACCGGTAACAGAAATGCATATCTTTTATCTCCCGGTTCCAGTATGTACGTTTTATCACCAATCACTCTTTTCAGCGTCGTAACATACTTGCCTTCGGTGTTCAGGCGGCGCAGATCCAGCCATCTTAAACCTCCCCTGTAAATCAATTCCTTTCTTCTTTCTTTCAATATTATTTCCAGTAAAGTTTCATTGTCAAGGTCGTGGTAGTAGTCAAAGGTTCCCGCCTTCCATCTCTTTTCCAGTAACGAATTGAGCGTATGCAAGGCTTCTTCTGTTTTATGCTGCCTTGCCTTGCACTCCGCCTGGATGAGCATTATTT
>JAEZRL010000435.1 GCA_023440945.1 Bacteroidota bacterium | reverse complement strand
GGTATTGGATGCCGGATATTATTGAACAATTCTTTGAAGATTTTCATCATACCTCTTCCGATTTTTTTAAGTTGGTTTCTTTAAATCCACAGTTCAATATCATCTTTTCAGACGGAGAGATCTCAGTCCCGGAAAATTATGAAGACTTGAAAAACGTATTTGAAGAAATAGAACCGGGTGCCGGAAAACAACTGGACAAATTTATGCAGTCGGCTAAATTCAAATATGAAGTGGGCATGCATGAATTTGTGAATAAGCCTTGCCATAGCTGGTTTGAATTTGCTTCGCCAAAAATCGGCAAAAGTGCTTTCAAATTGGATCTGCTGACCAACTTCCGAAGCTATGTAAATCGCTACTTTTCCAATCCCAGACTGAGGACGCTGATGGAATTCCCGGTGATTTTTTTAGGTGCATCACCGAAGAACATTCCTGCACTATACAGCCTTATGAATTATGGCGGGTATGTGCTGGGAACAAAGTATCCGATGGGTGGTTTTTATCAATTGGTATTGGCTATGAAAGTAGTGGCAGAAATGCAGGGAGCTGTTTTTCATTTCAACCATACTGTCGAGCAAATTAATGTAAACGATAATAAAATCCGTTCCTTAACCATCAACGGTACAGATCATGAATTTGATGCTGTTATTGCTTCGGCCGATTATCATCATTCGGAAAGCCTGTTATCTGACAAAGCATCGAAAAATTATGATGAAGCTTACTGGCAAAGCAAAACTTTTGCTCCTTCCTGTCTTATTTATTATTTAGGTATAAAAGACCGGATTCATAACCTAAGTCATCACACACTTTTCTTTGAGCACGATTTAGACGCACATATAGATAGTATCTATGGCAAAAAGCAATGGGCGGAAAAACCGCTATTCTATTGCTGTTGTCCTTCAAAAACTGAAGCCGGCGTAGCCCCGGAAGGATGCGAGAACTTGTTCTTACTGATGCCGGTTGCTACCGGTATTGAGGATAATGAATGTATTAGGGAACAGTATCTAACGGAAATGCTTCAGCGAATTGAAAAGCAAACCGGAATGACTGACCTGCTATCTAAAATAGAATACGAAAGAAGTTATTGTATACAGGATTTTATTTCGGATTACAACGCCTATGGCGGTAATGCCTATGGCCTTGCCAATACCTTATCTCAAACAGCCGTCTTAAAACCGAAGATCAGAAACAAAAAAATCAACAATCTCTTTTATACCGGTCAGCTCACCGTGCCCGGACCGGGTGTGCCACCATCTATTATTTCCGGGAAAATTGTAGCCAACGAAGTGAGTAAACTGATAAATCAACAATGATGAAAAAACTTTTTGATGAATTGTCTTTTGAAGTGAGCAAAAGCACCACGCAGAAATATAGTACCAGCTTTTCGCTGGGTATATTGGCGCTCAAACCATCCATCCGTTCAGGCATATATGCGATCTATGGCTATGTGCGGCTTGCCGATGAAATCGTGGACAGCTTTCATGATTACGACAAAGAAAAACTGCTGAATCGTTTGAAAACAGAAACCAGTCATGCATTAGAGGAAGGCATCTCTCTCAATCCAATTCTGCAATCCTTTCAGCATACGGTACATCAATATCAAATTGACCGACAATTGATTGACCAGTTTTTGCACAGCATGGAAATGGATTTGAAAAAAATTGACTACAACTCGAACTTGTACGATGAATATATCTATGGTTCAGCCGAAGTAGTTGGCCTCATGTGCCTGCAGGTGTTTACGGAAGGCTGCAAAGAAAAATATGAAGCGTTGAAGCCTTATGCGATGAAGCTGGGCTCTGCCTTTCAAAAAGTAAATTTTTTGAGAGATTTGAAAGACGACTACCAGGTTTTAGGTCGCACTTATTTCCCAAACATTGAAATGAGTGTGTTTGACAACTGTGTGAAAAGCAGCATAGAGAAGGAAATTGAAGCAGAATTTAAGGAAGCTTTACAGGGCATCAAATTGCTGCCGCATTCTTCAAAATTTGGCGTTTACCTTGCTTACAAATATTATTTATCCTTATTTAAAAAAATAAAAAATACCCCAGCCGAGCGAATTGTAAAAGAAAGAATACGCATACCGAATTCTACAAAGCTTTCGCTGATGCTGAGCAGCTATGTTCAATATAAAACAGTAATGTAATGCTGAAAATTTTGATGATAACAATGATTGCGGCACTGCATGTGAATCCGGTTCAGGATTTGAATATGGTGCGTTCGAATTATGCAAGAGCTTTGGAGGATAAAAAAGTTTGCAGCGAGATGATCAAGGAGCTGAAACCCGTCGAGGGCAACGATGTTTATCTTGCCTGGCTTGGCGGTTATCAGACCATCTGGGCGAATCATGTATTCAACCCATTATCAAAATTGAAAACATTTAATGAAGGAAAGAAAAACATTGAAAAAGCTGTAAACAATGATCCACAGAATCCGGAAATACGCATGGTGCGATTATCTGTTCAGAAAAACGCTCCGTCTTTTTTAAAATACCAGGGTGATATTGAAGAGGACGAAGCGTTTATCAGAAAAAACATCAGCGCCATAACCCATCCGGTATTATTGAAAATGGCAAATGAACTTTTAAAACGATAACTATGCGGTACCAGTTAAAAAGAGAGCAGCATTTGTATTGTGATATTGAAACCGCCTGGAACTATTTTTCTTCGCCGGAAAACCTTTCGAAGATCACACCCCGGGAAATGAACTTTATTGTACTCACTAAATTGGATGGCAGCGAGATTTATCCGGGAATGGAGATAGAATACACCGTTTCGCCATTGTTTCACATTCCCCTCAAATGGAAAACCCGTATTACTCAGGTTGACTATCAAAAAAGCTTCACCGATTTACAGGAAAAAGGCCCGTATAAATACTGGAAGCATTTTCATGAATTTATACCGAACGAAAAAGGTGTGTTGATGAAGGACACCGTGGATTATGAATTGCCCTTTGGCTTCATCGGCAACCTTGCACATGGCTTACTGGTAAAGAAAAAGCTGGAACATATTTTTAATTTTCGCTACCGTGTTTTTAGAACATAGTTTTAATAAAATTGTTGCAACATGAATGTATTGATTGTGATATCGGTCTTTATGCTAATGGAGGGAGCAACATGGCTTATTCACAGGTATGTGATGCATGGTTTTTTATGGGTGCTACACCACGATCATCACGACCACAGTAATGAAGGGCCACTGGAAAGAAATGATTTATTTTTTTTAATTTTTTCCCTTCCCGCTATTGCTTTGTTGTATTATGGTGTAAAACATAATTTCAGTTACCAATTCTTTGTCGGCCTGGGAATCACAATATATGGTATGGCGTATTTCCTGGTGCACGATATTTTTATTCATCAGCGGACAAAAATATTTACGCATACACATAACCCTTATTTGCTTGCCTTGCGCCGGGCACATAAACAGCATCATAAACATTTGGGCAAAGAAGATGGTGAATGCTTTGGGTTTTTATGGGTGCCGGTGAAATATTTCAAACTGTATTTTAATAGAAACAAAGGATGAAGCCATATACTTATTTACTTATTGATTTCTTTACTATCATCATTTGTTTTATAGCCTCATTTGACAAAAGAATCCGGTTCGACAAACAATTTGGCAGCTTCTTCCTTTCAGCAGCCATCGTGGCAATACCTTTTATTTCCTGGGACATCTGGTTTACCAAAACCGGTGTATGGTGGTTCAATACTGATTATACCATAGGCATCCTGCTTGCTGGTATGCCGATAGAAGAATGGCTTTTCTTTTTGTGTATTCCCTTTGCCTGCGTGTTCACTTATTACTGCCTGGACCAATTTTTTAATCTGCGCTGGACAAGCGCCTTCAACAATGTCATTGTATTTTTGGGATTTGTTGTTTGTGTTGTGCTGATACTTTTATATTACAACAGAACTTATACATGTGTAACGGCAATGTTCACATTAGTAGTGCTGCTCTTTCTTCATTTCATTGTAAAAAAAGAATGGATCGGACAAGCAACATTTACTTATTTGATCCTGATGCTCGGATTTTTTCCGGTCAATGGCATACTCACGGGTACAGGTTTGGAAAAGCCAATTGTAAATTATAATCCATCTGAATTTATAGGTGTTCGCATGTTTACGATTCCGGTGGAAGATGCCGTGTATGGCTATAGCCAGTTTCTCCTGAATATCTATTTCTTCAAATTGCTTCAACAACGATATGATAAACGAAAAGGTAGCCATCTTCTGGTTCAGGCGTGATTTGCGTTTGGAAGATAATGTGGGTTTGTATCACGCACTGCGATCCGGATTTCCAGTGCTGCCAATCTTTATTTTTGATATAGATATTTTAGAAAAATTAGAGAACAAAAAAGATAGACGGGTTGATTATTTCCACAAGGCATTGCACGCTATCAATCAAACCTTAAAAGCCCATCATTCAAAACTTACCACCTATCACGGAAAGCCTTTAGAAGTATTTGAAACACTTGAAAAAAGTTATAATATTCAAACTGTGTTTTGCAACCGCGATTATGAACCCCAGGCGATCAAAAGAGACACTGAAATCTATGCGTTTTTCAAAGCAAAAAACATTGCATTCAAAGCGTACAAAGACCAGGTGATTTTTGATAAATCAGATATTTTGAAAACTGACGGAACAGCTTATACTGTTTATAGTCCCTATGCAAAAAAATGGAGAGAAACATTGCAGGAAAAAGATTGCAGATTTTATCCCGTTGATTTAAAAAACTTCTTTCATCAGCCTTATTCCGACATTTTATCTCTTGAAGAAATTGGCTTTGAGAAGACAGATATGGCTTTTGTAAAACCTGCTTTGGATGCGGCTATTATTGATCAGTATGAGAAGTACAGGGATTATCCGGCAATGCAGCGCACCACCCAATTGGGTATTGCTTTGCGTTTCGGCACTATCAGCATTCGTCACTGTGTTGCCTTTGCGTTGGAGCATAATCAAACATGGCTGTCGGAATTGATTTGGAGAGAATTTTTTATGCAGATACTGTATCATTTTCCAAACGTTGTACATCATGCTTTCAAAACAAAATACGACTTCGTCAAGTGGCGAAATAATGAAACCGAATTCCGTAAATGGTGTGAAGGTAAAACGGGTTACCCCATTGTAGATGCAGGAATGCGGCAACTTAACCAAACTGGTTTTATGCATAATCGGGTACGCATGATTGTTGCGAGTTTTTTATGCAAACACTTACTGATAGACTGGCACTGGGGTGAAGCTTATTTTGCTGAAAAACTGAATGACTACGATCTGGCTGCCAACAACGGCAACTGGCAATGGGCAGCAGGTTGTGGTTGCGATGCAGCGCCTTATTTCAGAATATTCAATCCCACCATGCAAATGGAAAAGTTTGATAAAAGAATGGAATATATAAAAAAATGGGTGCCGGAATTGGATACCGGCGAATATCCAAAGCGTATAGTCGAACACAGTGTAGCAAGAGAAAGAGCTTTGAATGAATATGGCAAAGCATTACAGCAAAACATTTGTTAGCCCTTTGCAATAAATGGAAGACAATAACGAAACTTAAACAAGAAGGATAATTTTATTGGGCAGTAAGTATATATAAAGTATTAACTCTATTCTTAGTACGACTTAATCTTTAAAAGTTATTATGAATTTTGTACCCTCATTAATCTTGCTTTCAATTTCAATCTGCCCGCCTAAACTTATCACGTGGTTGTGAACCAAATAAAGTCCTATTCCTTTACTATCTGCATGATGATGAAACTTTTGATGTAAGCCAAAGATTTTGTCTTTCACATTCTGCATATCAAAGCCTAAACCATTATCAGATACCACCAGTTTAGTTCTTCCGTTCATCCTTATGGTTGAAATTTCGATGACAGGCAAATGATCGTGTCTTGCATATTTAATAGAGTTGGTAATTAAATTAAGAAATATACTTTCGAGATAAATCCTGTTGAATTTGATTTTATCAATTGTGCAAAAATCGTAATTGATCGTGGCATTTGAATCTTTGATCAAAGCTTTTATCGAGTGCAATACTGTCTTCAGTGTTTCCTTCAGGTCAAGTTCTTCTACCTGCCCCTGTAAAGTATCTTTACTGGTTAAAACATCTATATAGTTATTCAATCTTTGTTGCAGTGTTTCACTTGAATATTTTAAAATATTAATAAAATCCAAGGTTTCAGCATCGCTAATTTTAGAAGCATCAAGCAAGTTAAAAATGGATAATAAATTATTTACAGGAGACCTTAAATCATGAGAGGTCATGTAAGCTAATTGCCTCAGTTCTTTATTAATCTTAGCCATATCTGCTAAAAGAATATTTCGCTGTTCCTCCAGCTTCTTTTTAGGTGTTATATTTTTAGCAACAGCAAAAACCAATTGTTCGCTTTCAAGGGGAAGAGACGTCCAGGATAGCCAAACTATCTCCCCCGTCTTTGTTACATATCGATTATCAAAATGATAAAGAGGGATATTTTTTGTAAGATCGTTCCGCACTTTAGCTGTAATATTTTTATCTTCTTCTAAAACAAAATCATTGATCGGTCTCGAGAACAACTCTCTTTCAGAGTAACCCAATAACTTTGAAACGGCAGGATTTATTTTCTTAAAATAGCCATCAAATCCTGCTATGCATAACAGATCAGGTGAGAGTTCGAAAAAAGGCTCTAAGTGGTATGTCTTACTTGAGCGAGACTCTGCATTAAGCAAAGTGTTCATAATATTATCGGATATTGATTGTTCCAAATTTACAGGAACAGGAGATGCTGTAAACATTACCCCGACATTTTAAATATATCTTAATCCCGCGAATCTGCTTCGGCCTATTCTTACAAACATTCGTGGCGAAGAAAAAGGGTAGTTATTGTGCGAGCAGAAAAACTTACAGTTCATCCGTTATGAATTATGAAGTATAAAAATTTAAACAAGATAACCGAATAAAATATCATCTTTATTCAACTCTGTAAAATCAACTTTATATTCTTTCATTTTATCAATCAACGCATCGTAATCATGGCGAGAATGAAGTTCGATGCCCACGAGTGCCGGACCATGTTCTTTATTGGTTTTGTGTATGTATTCGAAACGGGTAATATCATCTGTAGGGCCTAAAACAAAGTTGAGAAACTCCCTTAATGCTCCGGGTCTTTGCACAAAACGAATAAGGAAATAATGTTTTAAACCTTCGTATTGTAAAGAACGTTCTTTAATTTCAGGCATACGGTCAATATCGTTATTGCTTCCGCTAACTATGCATACAATTGTTTTGCCTTTTATCTGTTCCGCATAATCATCTAATGCAGCAATCGCTAATGCGCCTGCAGGCTCAGCTACAATTGCATCTTCATTATAAAGTTTGAGAATGGTTGAACAAACTTTCCCTTCAGGCACAAGATGCATATCATCCAGAATTTCTTTACAAATGTTGAAAGTAAGTTCACCAACACGTTTTACTGCGGCACCATCAACAAAACGATCGATGTCATCTAACTGAACTGTATGGCCTGCTTTCAATGCTTCAAACATTGACGGAGCGCCTTTAGGCTCTAAACCAATAATTTTTGTTTGAGGTGAAAAGGTTTTAAAATATAAACCGGTACCCGATGCCAATCCGCCGCCACCTATCGGAACAAATAAATAATCAATATTATGCAGGTCTTCTAAAATTTCAACAGCCACTGTTCCCTGGCCTTCGATGATCCTGTAATCATCAAAAGGAGGAATAAAGGTCATATCATTTTCAATAGTATATTGTTTTGCTGCCACTGCACAATCATCAAAAGTGTCGCCTACGAGACGAATTTCGATATTGCTTTCACCAAACATTTTTGTTTGATTCACTTTTTGTTTAGGTGTTATTATCGGCATAAAAACAACACCTCTAACACCTAATTTATGGCAGCTATAAGCAAACCCTTGTGCATGATTACCTGCGCTTGCGCATACAACACCTCGTTCTAATTGTTCTTCCGGCAGGCTCACCATCATATTGTAAGCTCCCCGCAATTTATAAGAACGTACTACCTGCAAATCTTCTCTTTTAAGATAAACGTTGCACTGATATTTTCGGGAAAGATTCAAGTTGTTAGTAAGTGGTGTTCTTGTAACTACATGTTTCAATCTTTCTGCTGCTGCTTTAAAATCTAATTTAGATTTTGTGTCCGTTGCTGTACTCATCTGTTTTAAAAAAATTGTTCGCTTCTGTTTATGAATCAGAAGTTTTAAAGGGTGCTGGAAAATAAAATGCAGGCAATAATGAGAGCCAAAGTTATAAAAACAGGAAATGTGATGAAGATTTATTTGGAAAACAAAAAGAGAAATTTTTGCTAACGCGTAATTTTCTTATCTAAACTTTGGTAAACTTTGTATAACAATAAAAACTTTTTAAGAAAAGTGTTGATAATGGTGACAGCAAGATTGTTTTTATTCTCTCTCATTTCTCCCTGCACTTTTTAATTTTTTAATTATTACTTTTGGCGCATTAAAAAAAATCAAACATTTAGCTGCCTGCCTGAAAATTTATTCAAGGGTATAATTACATTTTTAAGAAATGTCGAATAAAGTAACAAAGATTGGAGTATTAACCTCGGGTGGAGATTCTCCTGGCATGAACGCCGCAATCAGGGCTGTAGTACGAACCGGGATATATTATGGTTTTGAAGTATTTGGTATTGTACGTGGATACAACGGAATGCTGGAAGATGATATTTTTCAAATGGATTCAAGATCGGTTGCCAATATAATTCAGCGTGGTGGGACTATCCTTAAAACAGCAAGAAGCAAAGAATTCTTTGAATACGAAGGCCGTAAAAAAGCAATGGAAAATTTGCACAAACACGGTATTAATGGACTTGTGGTTATTGGTGGCGACGGCAGCTTTACCGGCGCTATAAAATTGAGTACAGAATTTGGGTTGCCTTGTATAGGCTTACCGGGCACGATTGATAAAGATCTATATGGCACAGATTTTACCATTGGTTTTGATACTGCAGTGAACACAGCGGTAGAAGCTATTGATAAAATAAGAGATACTGCTGACGCACATGATCGTTTATTTATTGTGGAGGTGATGGGCCGTCATGCGGGTTATATTGCTTTACATAGTGGTATTGCAACAGGTGCCGAAAACATTCTCATACCGGAAGCAGAAACAAAT
>JAEZRL010000412.1 GCA_023440945.1 Bacteroidota bacterium | reverse complement strand
GGTTAAGCCGGTAATACAAAGGCAATAAAATAAACGCAACAATAAAATAGCCGATAAAGTAACCTATCACTACCTGGAAATAACCAAAGCCTGCTGCGCCAACTGTTCCGGGTACACTTACAAACGTAACACCGCTTAAAGAAGTGCCGATCATACCAAAAGCAACAAGCATCCAGTTGGAATTGCGATTACCAATAAAAAAAGAGTCATTATTTGAATTACGGCTTGTGTACCATGCAACTACCAATAACACTAAAAAGTAAAGAATAACAAGCGAGAACAATAAAGTTGCCGACATAATTTGAGTTTGATTACATGATCCTGTTCAGCGCAAACTTAACACACTGCCATTAAAACAAGGATGATAAAAATAAGGATGATGTATGAAATAACAGGAAGGAAGTTCTTTTAAAAGAAGTGAGGAGCCAGAAGATAGAAGTTTAAATCAAAAATTTGAAATAGGGAATATGAAAAACTAACCTTTTGAAACTAAGAAACGACTAACCTGTGAGAAGTAACAATGCCATTTTCATAAATTCTCTCTAATACTTTACCGGCTGCGTTTTAGATAATTACCTTTGCCCGGTGCGAAAGAAAAAACAATCCATCGTTTTAGAAAATATTCTGGTACAGGATTATGCTGCAGAAGGTAAATCCTTGAGCCGTATTGATGGTAAAGTCATTTTTATAGAAAACGCGGTTCCTGGCGATGTTATTGATGTGCAGCTTTACAAAAACAAAAAAGATTGGGCTGAAGGTTTTCCTGTACGGTTTAAGGAATTCTCATCTTTCAGGACCGAACCTTTTTGCCAGCATTTTGGTGTTTGCGGAGGTTGCCAGTGGCAAAATCTGCCCTATGCAAAGCAATTGGTTTATAAACAAAAACAAGTTGCTGACAACTTGCAGCGCATCGGCAAAGTGGAGTTGCCTGAAATTTCCCCTATTATTGGTTGTGCGGAAACAAGATATTACCGTAATAAGCTGGAATATACTTTCTCCAACAAACGCTACATTCCGGCAGAAGAATTTAAAAAACTGAACGGCGAAAAAAGAGAAGAAAAAAGTGCAGCAGGCTTTCATGTAAAAGGTCTATTTGATAAAGTGATAGAAATTGATGTTTGTCATTTGCAGCCTGAACCAACCAACGATATAAGAAAAGCCATTTCCCGTTTTGCGATAGAGAATGATCTGCCTTTTTACGACATCAGGCAGCATCATGGATGGCTTAGAACAATGCAGGTACGCATGACAAACACCAATGAATTAATGGTGAATGTTGTATTAGGTTATGAAGATGAAGCAAACACAAAGCGTTTAATGGATAGTTTACTGCAATCATTCCCGCAGATCACTACTTTGCTTTATACCATCAATACCAAAAGAAACGATAGCCTGTATGATCTTGAACCCGTTGTTTATTTTGGCAATGGTTATATTATGGAACAACTGGAAGATTATAAATTCAAGATAAGTCCGAAATCTTTTTTTCAAACCAATTCTAAACAGGCAGAAGTATTGTATAAGGTTACAAGAGATTTTGCAGAATTGAATGGTTCGCAAACCGTATATGATCTTTATTGCGGAACGGGCAGTATTGGTATTTTTGTTAGCGCTAATGCCAAAAAAATAATTGGTGTTGAAGCTATTGAAGAAGCCATTGTTGATGCAAAAGCAAATGCAGCAGTAAATAATATACATCATGGAGATTTTTTTTCAGGTGATGTAATTGAAATATGCAATGATGCGTTTTTTGAAACACATGGTAAACCAGATGTTATTATCACCGATCCGCCACGGGCAGGCATGCATGAAAAACTGGTTTCAAAGTTGTTGGATATTGAAGCACCGGTTATTGTTTATGTAAGCTGTAATCCTGCTACACAGGCAAGAGACATTGCTTTACTTGATGCAAAATACAGGGTGGAAAAAATACAGCCTGTAGATATGTTTCCGCATACGCATCACATAGAAAACGTAGTGCAGTTGAAATTGAGAAATTGAGTTTGCTTTTTTTGCTGAAAAGTGATTTGAACGTACAAGAGTGCGACGCAACGAAGATGCTATTTATTTGTTGCCGGGTTCATAAAAAAGAAAGACCTATGAGGTTTTAGAAACTTCATAGGTCTGAAAATTTATAATGATTTAAAATTTTGCTTTGGGATTATGACTGAATTCAGACCGAGTCGATTTGAGATACTGCCAACCATTATCAAAAATCTTTTGATCATAAATGTGCTGGTTTTTTTAGCGCAGCAAACCTTTGGAGAAAGCCCGGGTTTTAGGATGGATAACCTGTTTGCATTGCACACTTTTCAAAGTGAGCTGTTTAAACCCTGGCAATTTGTAACGCACATGTTCATGCATGGAAGCTGGATGCATTTGTTTGGTAATATGTTTGCTTTGTGGATGTTTGGCTCGATACTGGAGAACCTTTGGGGGCCAAAGCGTTTTCTTACTTTTTATATTATTTGTGGTTTAGGTGCAGCTTTTTGCCACATGATCGTTCTCTATATAGAGAATGCGAATATGATAAGTGATTATAATTCTATTGTTTTACCGGGAGATAATGGCAATGCTTATGAAAAAGCCGTGGCTTTTATGAAGGAGTACGGGATTAGTTCGAGGTTGAATGTACAGGAAACTTTTTATTACCGGTTGAATGAAGCTACGCTTGGCGCTTCAGGTGCTGTTTTTGGTTGCCTTGCTGCATTCGGATTTTTGTTTCCGAATACTTATATTTATTTGTATTTTTTCCTCCCGATAAAAGCCAAATGGTTTGTGATAGGATATGCAGCCTTCGAACTTTTTTCGGCGGTACAAAGCTCTGCAGGAGATAATGTAGCGCATGTTGCGCATCTAGGCGGTGCACTGGTGGGAATCATACTGGTATATTTTTGGAATAAGAAAAACCGGCGAACGTTTTATTAACAAAACTTAATTGCGTTCATTTATTTTTCGCGTCAATTTTGATAAATACAAAAAACGATGTATGGGTGTGATGGAACAAAATAAGCGCAGTAGAATCAGCTTAGGCGAGGATAATAATGCTTTAACCATGCTTATTATCATAAATGCGGTAGTGTTTGTTATAGTGGGATTCCTAAAGATTTTTTATTACCTGTCGGATACACCGCAGGCAGAATTTTATACAGGCATTCTTAACTGGCTTACGCTACCTGCAAATGCAGATATTTTAGCTACCCGGCCATGGACGTTGCTTAGTTATATGTTCACGCATGAAAGCATCTGGGGATTGATAAGCACTTTGCTTTGGTTATGGGCATTTGGTTACATTTTGCAGGATCTTGCCGGAAATAATAAACTCATTCCTATTTATTTGTATGGTGGCTTCGCCGGTGGCCTTTGTTTTCTTGCAATAACCAATCTTCTCCCTGCCTCCGTGCAAAATACGCCTGCTGTTTATCCGCTGCTGGGTGGCGGCACTGCTGTTATGGCTATCGCCATTGCCACAACTACTTTAGCACCAGGTTATAAGTTATTCCCAATGCTTAATGGGGGCATTCCATTGTGGCTGTTAACACTGGTTTTTGTGGCTATTGATTATGCAACCGTTGCGGGTGCAAACACGGGTACTGCAATTGCCCATCTTGCTGCAGCCGGAATGGGATTTTTATTTGTCTATCAGTTGCGGAAAGGAAGGGATCTTGGTGCATGGATGAACGATTTTTATACCTGGACAAATGATCTTTTCAATCCTGACAAAAAACATCGCAGAAAACCTGTTAAAGAACAACATTTTTATAAAGCAACAAGAAGACCTTTTGAAAAAACACCTCATTTCTCGCAACAAAAATTGGATGAGATTTTAGACAAGATCAATCAGAAAGGCTATAGTCATTTAAGTGAAGAGGAAAAAGAATTTTTACAAAAGGCAAGCAAAGAAGATTTTTAGAAGGTAAATGAGAAATTTAAGAAAGTTTGTTTGGTTTTGCATTTGCCTTGTAATTATTGTAATTGATCTCATTGCATCCTTCAGTGCTTTTATACCGCCTTCATCCTTCAGCTTTATAAGTTTATTCGCTATTGGTTTTCCCTACATTTATGCAGCCACTATTCTTTGTTGCATCATTAGTTTTTTCGTAAATAGAAGACTTGCATTTCTCCTGTTGCTTGTATTAATTTCCGGCGTTTATAATTTAAAAAACACAGTTGCTTTTAATGCCCCTAAAGACTGGCACTTCAAAAAAAATGATAGCACTTTAAGAGTGATGACGTGGAATGTAGAAGGCTTTGTAAACTCCGCACCTCAATCACAACCTGAAGCGGAAACAAGAATAAAAATGCTTGGCACCATTCATGAATTTAAACCTGATGTTCTTTGCCTGCAGGAGTACAGGAACAGCGATGGTGTTAAGTGGGCAGCTTCTGTTAGACACGAATTAGATTCTTTAGGTTATAAATATTCTTTTGTATCGAATGACGCTGTTTTTCAAACCAAAAAAGAAATGCATGTTTATGGCGTTGCTATCTTCAGCAGATACCCGTTCACTGACAGTGGACGAGTTACCATTTCTACTGAACCGCGTTTAGAAAAACTTGTTTACGGCGATATTGCTTTTAATAACAAAACAATCCGTCTGTTTACCGCTCATCTTGTTTCTTTTTATTTATATGCTGATACAACGGGTAATGATATTTATAAGATCACTTACAATCGTAAACGTTCCATTCAAAGTAAGATACGCGAAACGGAAAGACAGCATGAAAAGGAAGTAAAGATCATACGTAAAGAAATCAATAAAAGTCCTCACCCGGTTATTTATTGTGGCGATCTGAACACTACGCCTGCTTCGTATAATTATCGCGTTTTAAGAGGCGATCTGCAGGATGCTTTCCTCCAGAAAGGTTTTGGTATTGGTTCTACCTTTTATAAGATCGCACCCACATTAAGGATTGATGTTTGCCTTGCTGATAAGGCTTTCTCAGTTTTGCAATCGCAGGTAATCGAAAGAAAATTATCCGATCATTATCCTGTTATAACAGATATCGCCTGGAAGCCATAACATCAATTCTATTTTCCTAAATTTATCCTATGGCAGGCAAACTATTAAGAAAACTTACCAAGCGGTTTTTTATTTACATAACGGCTGCGGTTTGTCTTATTTTTTTGCTATCATGCCTGGCGCCTTATCTTAATCCTGCAAAATGGTGGTTCATTGGTTTTCTTGGTTTGGGTGTTCCTTATCTTGTTATATTTCTTGTTTTTGGCATCATCTTCTGGCTCATTTTCAAACCGCGTTGGGCTTTACTTCCTTTCATCTGTTTGCTGATCGGCTGGAAACAACTAAGTGTTTTAATAGCCGTTCATTACCATGACAATTTTGTACAGGAGAAAACCGATTCAACCATCCGCATTGTTGACTGGAACGTTGGGAGCATGTATGGATTAAGTGAGAATACGGACAAGAGAAAACACAACCGGACAGAGATTGCCGGTGCTGTAATAAAACTGGAACCCGATATTATTTGCCTGCAGGAATTCAATCATTCTTACACACAAGGCCACGATGCAGATAACATCGGTCTTTTCGAGAAAGATTATCCCTATTATTTTTATTCAAAAGATTACAACAAAAGAAATGGTTTTTATACATCAGGCTCTGTCATCTTTTCAAAATATCCAATTATAGATTCGGGAAAAATAAAATATCCCGGAGACATTGCAGAAAGTTTAATTTATGCAGATATTTTGTTACCCACAGATACCATCCGTATTTATACTTTCCACCTTCAATCTTTTCAATTTTCTCCGGAAGATTATTCAGATATGGAAAAGATCACC
Organism: Bacteroidota bacterium; assembly: GCA_023440945.1. Classification (GTDB taxonomy): domain Bacteria; phylum Bacteroidota; class Bacteroidia; order Chitinophagales; family Chitinophagaceae; genus JAEZRL01. The sequence goes on along the minus strand of JAEZRL010000412.1, from coordinate 8,812 downwards.
GAGCAGGATAAAGAAACGTTCAAAGCTTCTCAAAACATCTTTTCGAAGATGAAACATGCTTTTACACGCCGTGGGATACAAGCCGAAGTAGTACGAAAAGAAACAGACGAAAGTCCCTATCCGAGCATCATTTGCGGCGATTTTAACGATGTTCCCAATTCTTATACTTATTTTCACATTCGTGGTAATCGCAAAGATGCTTTTCTTGAAAAAGATTATGGCATTGGCAGAAGTTACATCGCATTAGCACCTACACTACGTATTGATTATATTCTTCCGGATACTTCTTTTAACGTTTTACAATTTGATATGGTTGACGAAGATCTTAGCGATCATATCATGCTCGTTTCCGATGTTAGCCTTAAAAAATAATATCTTCGCAACAATATCAATAATGATCTAATTATGTCAAGTTTTTTTTTGAGCCAAGGCCGCATTACTACTATGATGCTTTGCTTGCGTCGCACTCTTCAACGTTCTATCCGATGTTGAACAATTAATTATTCATCCTTCATTCTTTAATATCATTTCAATATTTATTCTTACTACTATTACTATTATGCTCAAAGTATATAATTCACTAACACGACAAAAAGAAGTTTTCGAGTCTATAACGCCGGGACATGTTGGTATGTATGTGTGCGGACCAACCGTTAGCGGCGAAAGTCATTTAGGCCACGCACGTCCTTTCATCACTTTTGATATCATTTACCGATACCTTCAATATTTGGGATATAAAGTTCGGTATGTGCGCAACATTACAGATGCCGGCCATTTTGAAGAAGAAGGCCGTGAAGCGGAAGATAAGATCAGCAAAAAAGCGGTAATAGAAAAACTGGAGCCGATGGAACTTGTTCAAAAATATACTAACATGTTCCATGACGCAATGAATAAGTTCAATAACCTTACACCAAGCATTGAACCTACTGCAACCGGCCATATAGTAGAACAAATTGTGATGATAGAAAAAATCATTGCAGATGGTTATGCCTATGTAGTAAATGGCTCCGTTTACTTTGATGTTGAGAAATACAACCGGGATTTTTCTGAAAAAGGTTTGCCTTATGGCATCCTCAGCGGACGGGTTTTGGATGATCAATTAGAATCAACGAGAGAACTGGATAACCAGGAAGAAAAAAGAAACAAAGCCGATTTTGCTTTATGGAAGAAAGCGCCGCCAGAACATATTATGCGGTGGGCAAGCCCCTGGGGCGAAGGCTTTCCCGGCTGGCATATTGAATGCTCCGCAATGAGTACAAAATACCTGGGCGAACGTTTTGATATACATGGCGGCGGAATGGATCTTCAGTTTCCGCATCATGAATGCGAGATTGCTCAAAGTGCAGTTTGCAATCATGTTGAACCGGCAAAATACTGGATTCACAATAACATGATCACGATCAATGGAAAAAAGATGGGCAAAAGCTATAACAACGTTATTAAACTTAGCGAATTGTTTAGCGGCGATCATCCGTTGCTGGACCAGGCCTACCATCCCATGACCATTCGTTTCTTCATTCTGCAAACACATTATCGGTCAACACTTGATTTTAGTAATGAAGCATTAAAAGCTGCAGAGAAAGGTTTAAAACGTTTATGGGAGGCGTACGAGAATCTGAATAAGCTCCAGGCTTCGAGCTTAGAGCTTCAAGCTAATGCAGCAGATGAAGAACTGGATGCTCGTGTATTAAAACTTATTGCAGAGTTTGATGAATTTATGAACGATGATTTCAATACAGCAAAGGTTCTGGCAAATATGTTTGAGCTCGTTCCTGTTATTAATGGTATCAAGGATAAGCATCTTTCCAGCCATGCCTTAAGTACAGAAACTCTGCAAATGTTGCAGCAGAAATTGAAAGTTTTTATAGAAGATGTTTTTGGTCTTCAATCTATACAGGCTGTAACAGATGATAAATTGAATGGTGTTATACAACTTTTGATTGACATACGCAAAGAAGCAAAATCAAAAAAAGATTATGTTACAAGCGATCGTATAAGAAAAGAACTGGGAGAACTTGGCATACAATTAAAAGATGAAAAAAGCGGCGAAGTCACGTTTGCTTTTGAATAAAATTATCGTGGCATAATCTTAGAAGCTGTTTAACTTGATTTTGAAATTTTATTAAGTAACCCATTCTTTGAGCACTTTGTGAAAAAACTTTGAATTCTTCGTTGTAAATACAAGACCATAAGAAGTATAGCACAAAGATCACAAGAAGTAAAAACTAAAGATTATGCCAGATGAAAATGAATACAAAACACCTGAAGAACAAGATGATAATCCATCACAAGCTGAGGAAGAATTATCTAAAATAAAACCAGGAACGAACGATGTTGCTACCAATTCAGGTACAACAATAGATACGCTGGATGCAGCTTTTCATAACGCATTGGGTATTTCAAAAGGAAATGAATTAACCGGAAGCAATCGTGCTGATTATTATGAATCCAATGCGTATGGCAAAAGCGATGCGGAAGAAGAGTTAGATAATTTTATACCCGACAATACAGATGAAAAGAAAGAATAAAAGCTATCCGAGCAACCGGATAGCTTTTTACTTAATATTAATGCGCTTTTCGGAATCTTATCACTCTACCCAACCTTATTCCAACTACTACTTAAACAATCGCCAGAAATCAAGCCCTAATGCATAAGTCATTAATCCAAGTAATAAGACCATTCCCACCATTTGTGCATATTCCATAAACTTATCGCTTGGCTTACGACCGCTAACCATTTCTGCAATGGTAAATAAAGCATGACCACCATCAAGCGCAGGGATAGGCAAAATGTTCATAAAGGCAAGAATAATAGAAAAGATGGCTGTGAGCATCCAAAAACGCTCCCAGTCCCAAACGCCGGGGAAAGTATTACCAATGCTTATAACGCTTCCCAAAGAATCGCTTGCATCAACCTTACCCGTAAATATCTGTTTAATGCCGGTAATGTATCTTCCCAATGTTTGCCAGCAACGATCAATACCAACCGGAATTGATTCCATCAACCCATATTTATGGGTAACTGTTTTAAATAATTTGGAAAGATCTCCGACGGGCATAAATCCAACCGTTGCTTTATCGCTCAGCACAGCTTTTACATTAATGGTATCGCCATTGCGCAGGGCAGCTAAAACAACTTCCTGGTTTTTGAGATTCTTTTTTAAACTGTCAAACTCATTATAAAACCGGAAAGGATGATTATTAATAGCGATTAACGTATCGCCTTTCTGCAATGCATTTTCTACAAACTTGGCTTTCGATTTATCAACAGAATCAACAATCACAGGAAAACGAATATCAACAAAACCACCAAGTTTATTCTTGTTCAATTCTCTTACAAAGCTATCCGGCAAAGGAAGATTTAGCTTCTCGCCGTTTCTTTCTACCTGTATCGTTTTTGCTTCGCCCAGCACAAGCTGAACGCCAATCGTATTAAAGTTGTCTATCTCTTTGTTATCAATGCCTACAATTTTATCACCGTCCTGCAGGCCAATTCTTCTTCCAAGCGAATCTGCATGGATACCGTAAGTCACATTGTTTGCGGGTAAATATTCATCTCCCCATTTGTAAGTTATCATAACAAACAAAAACAGTGCAAGCAGAACATTCACTACTACACCGGCAATCATAATTATCAAACGCTGCCATGCCGGCTTACTGCGAAATTCGTAGGGTTGTGGTGGCTGTTTCATTTGCTCCTTATCCATACTTTCATCCACCATACCGGAGATTTTTACATACCCGCCAAAAGGCACCCAGCCAATACCGTATTCTGTTTCACCTATCTTTTTCTTCCATAAACTAAACCAGGGATTAAAAAAAAGATAGAATTTTTCCACGCGGCATTTAAACATTCTTGCGGTAACAAAATGCCCTAATTCGTGCAGCGTGACCAATATAGAAAAAGAGAGAATAAACTGCAGTGTTTTTATTCCAACACTGCTCCAATCTATAGCTAATAAAGTCATGTCCTGTAATCCTGAAAACGGACTTTTTATTTAATGAATTTAATCGGCTGACCGACAACTGCGGACTGTCAACCGTGTTTTAAAAAGCAGGTGCAATAATACACTATTCAATGTTAATACAATGAATTATGGCATAAGGGAATGACCTTTCATACAATTTTAAGAGTTTCACTACATCTGTATAAGCGAAGCAGCAAAACTGCGGGCTTCGCCGTCGGTATCGAAATATTCTTCCAGCGTGGGTTTTTGAATGAACTCTATCTTATTCATCGTTTGCTCCACCACTTCGGTGATATCGAGAAAACCGATACGATTACGCAAAAAGGCAAATACTGCTATTTCATTGGCCGCATTGAGAATGCAAGGCATGTTACCGGCTTTGTTTAGTGCGTCCATTGCCAGGCCAAGATTGCGGAAGGTTTTAATATCAGGCTCTTCGAAAGTAAGCGTGGCCGGTTTTTTGAAATCGTAACGTGGAAAATCGTTGGCAATACGCTGCGGAAAAGAAAGCGCATATTGAATGGGCAATTTCATATCGGGCAAACCCATTTGCGCTTTTATACTTCCATCTTCAAACTGCACCATGCTGTGAATAATGCTTTGCGGATGCACCAGCACCTGTATTTGTTCCGGCTGCAGATTGAACAACCACCTTGCTTCTATCATCTCCAGGCCTTTGTTCATAAGCGTCGAAGAATCAATCGTTATTTTGGCGCCCATGCTCCAGTTGGGATGCTGCAATGCATGATCCCGTTTTACATTCATTAAAAAATTTGGTTTTTTACCAAGGAAAGGACCACCACTTGCTGTAAGGATAATCTTTTCTATTTTATTTCTTCCTTCACCAACCAGACATTGAAAAATTGCTGAATGTTCGCTGTCAACAGGTATTACCGGCACTTTGTTCTCCAGCGCTTTTTGCATAACTATATCACCTGCAACAACCAATGTTTCTTTGTTGGCAAGTGCAACAGGCTTACCAATTTCCAGCGCCATCAAAGTTGGTTTTAAACCGGCATAACCAACTATCCCTGCAAGCATAAGGTCATAACAATCTATTCCTGCTGCTTCTTCTATTGCTTCTTCACCGGCAAAAACTTTTATATCTTTTTTCGAAAGAGCATCTTTTACTTTCTGGTATTTTTTATCGTCCCCTATCACAACGATATTCGGGTCAAACTCCAGCGCTTGTTTAATAAGTAATTCATGATTTGTATGCGCAGTTAATATCTCCACAGAAAACTTATCCCGGTTCGCTCTTATAACATCCAAAGCCTGGGTACCAATAGAACCGGTTGAACCAAATATAGCAATGCGTTTGATCATTATACTCTACGAATTTGCGGTAAAGATAAAAAGAATATAAAGCGACGAAAAGACAAATGGCTTATGACCTTTTTATAGCAAGAAAAGAATTAAAAATAACTCAATGACTTATTGACTCAATTTATATTCCTGCAATTCTTCTGCTAATTTACGGTCATTGCTCAATCGTGGTAATTTGTTTTGTCCGCCCAATTTTCCAATTGATCGCATGTAATCAATAAAGCCATTTTTTCTTATCGCAGTTATCGTCAGTTGTTGTAAAATATTTCCACTGACCAGATCATCATAATAAACATTTTTACCCCGGAGATAATTATCCACTTTTCCGGCAAAAACGTTTATATCTTTTGGTAATTCTTCAAACTCGACAAACCACTCATGATAGCTTCTGCCTTCGCCTTGTTGCACAAAAGGTGCAACTGTAAATTCTACGATCTTCACACCTTCTTCTTCCGCTGTTTTCATTAATGCATATTCTACTTCCTCCGCAATCACATGTTCACCAAATGCAGATATAAAATGTTTTGTTCTTCCTGTAACAACAAGCCTATAAGGATTGGTACTTACAAACTTTACCGTATCGCCGATATTATAACCCCACAAGCCTGCATTGTTGCTAATGATCAAAGCATAATTTTCCCCTGCTTTCACGTCTTTTAAACTTAATCTTGTCGGGTTGTCATTGAATATCTCATTTGCAGGAACAAATTCGAAAAATATTCCCGAATCTGTATTCAATAAAAGCCCCTGTTCATTCTGGCTGTCCTGGAAAGCAAAAAAACCTTCTGATGCAGGAAAGGTTTCTATCGAATCTATTTTTTTACCAATGCTATCGAACAATTTAGCTTTATAAGGCTCAAAGTTTACACCGCCATAGACCATCACGGAAAAATGAGGAAAAATATCTTTTATTTTCTTGCCGGTTTTCGCTGTTAATCTGTCAAAATACATTTGCATCCAGGGTGGAATACCACTAATGAGCGTCATATCCTGGTTAATTGTTTCTTCAACAATTCTATCCAGTTTTGTTTCCCAATCCTCGATACAATTTGTTTCGTAAGAAGGAAGTTGATTAGAGCGCAAATATTTAGGTACGTGATGATTAACAATTCCACTTAACCGCCCTGTTGGTATATCAGCCACTCTTTCCAAAACAGGTGAACCGCTAAGAAAGATCAGTTTACCATTTGTAAATTCTGAATTTCCGGTTTCAGCAATATAACAAAGCAAAGCGTTGCGGGCTGTATCAATATGATTAGAGATAGAATCTTTTGAGATAGGAATATATTTTACGCCACTTGTAGTTCCGCTTGTTTTTGCAAAATAAAGCGGCTTGCCTTTCCATAAAACATTATGCTTGCCTTCCTTTATTTTGTTGATGTAGCTTTTCAATTGTTCGTAATCTCTTATCGGCACCTGTTTTCTAAAATCATCGTAAGACTGAATGTTTTCAAAATGATGATCTTTTCCAAACTCTGTATTTTTTCCTGTTTTTATTAGTTCCTTGAATATTCCTTCCTGGTCTGCCACTGCCGATTCCATTCCTTTCCTTATCTTATTATAAATATAATGGGCAAAAGGCTTTGCTAATAATGACTTCAAATTCATACTTGCAGGCAATGTTAAAGAACAAAAATAGGAATAGCAAATGAGAGGCATTCAATCGTAACATAATATTTTGAATGATCGCTGTTTATATACAAGCAAATTATATGTGCTTTAATACGATTAAACAATTAGTTTATACATTTATGATTCTTAAAAAAACTGTATGCAAAAACCGGTTATAATAGGACTTGGAGAGGTTTTGTGGGATATGCTACCTTCAGGTAAACAATTGGGTGGCGCTCCTGCTAATTTTGTATATCATGCTGCATGTCTTGGCGCTGAAGCTTATATTGTTACTGGAATTGGCGATGATGAATTAGGCAAAGAAATATTGGATACTTTTTCTCAAAGAAATATTTCTGTTCAATATGTTGAAACAGTAACATATCCAACCGGTACTGTTGATGTTGCTTTAGATGAAGCCGGCGTACCAAAATATTCTATTGTTGAAAATGTTGCGTGGGATCATATTCCTTATTCCGAAAAAACAGAATTGCTTGCACAAAAAGCGCATGCTGTTTGTTTTGGCTCTCTTGCACAAAGAAATGATGCAAGTAAAAAAACGATTCATCGCTTTCTTCAACATACAACAAAAGATTGTTTAAAAGTATTTGATATTAACCTTCGTTATCCTTTTTATTCAAAAGATATTATTGCTTCTTCTTTAAAAGATGCGAATATTTTAAAAGTGAATGATGAAGAACTGGGTTTACTTGCGGCGATGTTTTCTTTACCGCAAAATCAAACAGAAATAATAGAAAGATTGTTTGAACAATACCCTTTTGAATTAATAGCAGTTACAGCAGGCGTAAATGGAAGTTCTTTATATACCAAAGAAAATGAAAGTTTTTTACCTACACCTGTTATAAACGTAGCTGACACAATTGGTGCAGGCGATTCATTTACTGCAGCAATGATAACAGGTTTATTAAACAAACTTTCTTTAACGGACTTGCATCAAAGAGCCATGCAGCTTGCTGCTTATGTTTGCACAAATCCTGGTGCAATGCCCTTGTACGAGGCAGAAGTTTTATTTTCTTATGGAAGATGAATATTATAATTGCAACTTATTGTAGTTGCTCTCTACCGTTTTCAATTTTACGATATAAGTTTTCAGCTCGATCTGCATCACATCTTTTATGCGTGCTAATTGCATTCATTCAGTTCATCAATTGCAGATTCTATTATGCCTTCAAATTTATAGTCTGCAAATAATCAGAGAAGATAAACTTTGCAGAATTACAAGGTTTAACTATAATTGTTCAAAGAATTCTTAAAGAACCTAAACAGCTTATGAGTCGCTACCCGCACCAGGCCAGATTACTTGTGGCAGTAGATTGTATTATTTTTGGTTTTGATGGACAGGATTTAAAATTACTTGTTGTTCAAAGAGCAATGGAGCCTTTTATCGGACAATGGAGTTTGGTGGGCGGGTTTATTGAAGAGAAGGAGAGTTTAAGCGATGCCGCTTCACGCATCTTAAAAAAAATGACCGGCCTTGAAGGTGTTTACATGGAGCAGTTGCATGCTTTTGGCGATCCGGAACGCGATACAGTGGAGCGAACTATCTCTGTTGCTTATTATGCCTTGATTGATATCCATAAATATGAAATGCAGTTAAGCGATGAGTATAAAGCCGAATGGTTTTTGCTGAACAATTTACCCGATCTTATTTTTGATCACAATGAAATGGTTGAACTTGCAAGAAAGCAGTTACGGTACAAAGCGGCTTTGCATCCCATCCTTTTCGAATTACTTCCATTAAAATTTACTATCCCGCAATTGCTTAATTTATATGAAGGTATTTATAACAGTGCATTTGACAAACGTAACTTCAGCCGCAAAGTACTATCGACCGACCTTCTTATAAAACAAAAAGATAAAGAGAAAGTAACTTCAAAAAAAGGTGC
>JAEZRL010000212.1 GCA_023440945.1 Bacteroidota bacterium | reverse complement strand
CAGGTAATACCGGTGGTACAACAGGTGATACGGTTACCGATGCTGAATTTGAAGAAGTAAAATAATACTTATATACAACTATAAATCCCCTTATAATTTTGTAAGGGGATTTTTATGTACCAGCTTTTGTATCGCTATTAAACTGTGGTTGTGTCACTCACTTCAACGCCTTTGTTCTTTATCCGGCAAGAAGAAGTAAACGGTAGCATTTAAAAGTGTCAGATAATTCTATTCTCTTTTAAGCTCGTCACAACACTTTCATACGTTTGTTCATCACTCCAGTTTTGCGGAATAAATTTTTCGCCAATAACTTTTTCATATAATTCAATATATCGCTGGCTAATTATATGAATCCATTCCTCGGTCATTTCCGGCACGGTTTGTCCTTCCTTCCCCATAAAATGATTTTGTATTAACCACTCCCTTACAAACTCTTTACTTAACTGTTTTTGCCTTTCGCCTTTTTCCTGTCTTTCTTCAAAACCTTCTGCATAAAAATAGCGTGAAGAATCTGGCGTATGCACTTCATCCATTAAATAAATCTCATCACCCAATTTTCCAAACTCATATTTTGTATCAACCAATATTAATCCACGTTTCGCAGCAATTTGTTTACCTCTTTCAAATAAAGACAGTGCATACTTTTCCAAAACATTCCATTCTTCTTCTGTTGCAAGTCCTGTTCTTATAATTTCTTCTTTGGAAATATCTTCATCATGTCCTTCAGCAGCTTTTGTAGAAGGGGTAATTATAGGCGAAGGAAAGAAATCGTTTTCCTTCATATCATCAGGCTTTAATACACCACATAAAATTCTTTTTCCACTATTATAAGTGCGCCATGCATGACCTGTGAGATTTCCTCTTACAACCATTTCAATCTTAAACGGAACACATTTTTTTCCAACTGCTGCAACAGGTGCAGGTGTTGCCATCAACCAGTTCGGACAAATATCTTTTGTTGCATTAAGCATATATGCTGCAACCTGGTTAAGCACTTGTCCCTTATAAGGAATTGGTTTTGGCAGAATAACGTCAAATGCAGAAATACGATCACTTGCTATCATTACCAGGTAATCGTTATTAATGGTATAAACATCTCTTACTTTGCCTTTATAAAAAGCAGTTTGATCAGGAAATTGAAATGCATTCATACCACAAATGTATTACTGTAATAATTATGTTTTTGAAGTATTATATCGTTTGATTTATACCTGTAAGAAACCTGTTGATAAAACTCATTCAACATGATCACTCGAAACTTCAGTTATGGGAATTCATAGTTGTGTTACACTACAAGATTTTATTCTTCCACATACACTCTTTTTACACGCTGATTGATGTTTGTGAGTATTTCGTAACTAATGGTATTGCACCACTTAGCAAATTGTTGTACAGTAATATTATTACCAAAAATCTCAACCTCCTCCCCTTCCTGCACATCATCAATATTGGTCACATCTATCATCGTCATATCCATGCAGACAGTACCAATAACCGGTGCCATTTTTCCTTTGATATAAACTTGTCCTACACCATTACTTAATCTCCTGCTGAAACCATCCGCATAACCAATACGAATGGTTGCGATCAATGAATCTTTATCAACTTTTCCCCGACGATTATAACCTATTGTATCCCCTGCTTTTACTTTTCGTAATTGTGCAATGGTTGTTTTTAAAGTACAAACATTTTGCAGATTTAATTGATCTTGTGCAGAACTATCAGCGCCATATAAACCGATGCCGAGACGAACCATATCCAACTGAATATCTTTATGACGAAAGATAGCTGCACTATTTGCAATATGTTTGATAAAAGGATAACCAAGCACCTGCTGCAGATTAAGGCAGCAGCGTTTAAATATAGCAACCTGCTGTTGTGTAAATGCATCTTCATTTCGATCTTCACTTGCAGCAAGATGACTAAAAACAGATTTTACAACGAGCCTGTTATTATGCCGCAACAACTCAGCTAATGCATTTATATCTTCTTCTTCAAACCCAAGACGATGCATGCCTGTATCAATTTTTATATGTACAGGATATTGCTGCAATCCCTGTTTTTGCAGATGCATATCAAACGCGTTCAATATTTCAAAAGAAAATATTTCGGGTTCAAGATTGTTTTCGATCAAAGCATCAAATGCAGCTTCATCTACATTTAAAACAAGAACAGGCAAACGAATATTTGCTTTGCGTAACTCAATGCCTTCATCCGCATAAGCAACAGCCAAATAATCAACTTTATGAAACTGTAACAAGTTACCAATTTCTGCACTTCCGCTTCCATAAGCAAAGGCCTTAACCATCGCCATTAATTTTGTTCCGGGCTGTAGTTGCATCTGATATTGTTTCAGGTTGTGCGTCATCGCTGTTAAATTAATTTCCATCAAAGTCTGGTGTACTTTTTTCTCCAGCGCTGAAACAATTTTTTCAAACGCAAATACTCTTGCGCCTTTTAATAAAATGGCTTCATTTTTAAAATGATTGGAATTAAAGTGTGCAAGAAAGTCATTTGTACTTTTATAAAATTCTGCAATCTGAATTCTCTTAGAAAGAAGCGATTGCTTTGATTCCCATTTTTCACCGATAGCAATAACACGTTTTATGTTTTTAAGTTCTAAAACAGAAGCAACATCTTTATACAATTCTTCATCGGCATTGGAAGGAAGATCAGAAAGAATAACAGTCTTAAAAGGATACTGGTGTTGCTGTAATAAAAAATCAAGCGCAATGTTGAAAGAATTTATATCAAAACTATAACTATCGTTAATAAGAGAACTTCCATTAACAGCCTGCACCAGTTGCAAGCGCATTTCCATTGCATGGAGTTGCTGCATTCGATGCTGAATAACATCCGCCTTTATTTTAAAATAAAGCATCACACACAAACACGTAATAGCATTTTGAACAGAAGCATCATCTGTAAATGGGATACTTATAAAACTCTCTTCTTTTTTATAGCTATAATTGATATTGGTTGAATGCTGATTTTTATTGACAGAAGCAATAACTATATCATTTTTATCTTCTCTTCCCCAACTAAAGATTTTATAAAGGTGATCGTTAGAAATGGCTTGCTGAATAACAGGATCATCACCATTGCAAATAACTGTTTCCGCTTTATCAAACAGTTTGAATTTTTCTTTTGATTTTTGTTCAATGTTATCAAACCCTTCTTTATGTGCTTCGCCGATATTAGTCAAAACACCAATGGTTGGCTGAATGATCTCAGCCAAAGCCTGCATTTCATCCCGCTCGGAAATGCCTGCTTCGAAAATGGCAAGATCATATTGTTCGTTCATTTGCCATACACTTAACGGCACGCCAATTTGTGAGTTATAACTGCGTGGACTTCGTATAATATTACGATCTGGTGATAATAATTGATACAACCATTCTTTTACGATCGTTTTACCATTGCTTCCCGTTATGCCAATTACAGGATAAATATATTGCGAACGATGATATGCAGCCAACTGCTGCAATGCTTTCAAGGTGTTTTCAACAATTAAGAAATTTGCATCAAAAGCTTTAGTATCAAAATCTTTTTCCACTACAAAACTTCTTACACCTTGTTCATAAACATCTCCAATAAAATCGTGTCCGTTTCTTCGGGGTGAACGAAGTGCAAAAAATAATCATGATGAAGGAAAAGCAACACGACGGCTATCAGTTAATAAATAGGCAATATTCGAATAAGGTTCATTTATAAAAGCTTTCGCTTTTATTATCTCTGCAATTTGTTCTATGCTATACACACGCTGTTTTTGTTAAGATAGATGTTATTTACTTTTTTTATCTTGTCCCAAAGAAGTAACAAAAAAATTAAAAAAACGATATACAGCCCGTTTTTTCTTAGGCCTTTTGAATTTCAAATCTCCAAGTTCGAGTTTCTTACTTCAGTTTTTCCCTTTGCTCTCATTATTCCACTGCTTCAATTGATCTTGTTTTAAGTGCTGCTTCGATCATTCTTAAAAATACGGGAACCATTTTTTTATTTTCTGTTAGCGCATAATTCAAATCAGCTAATGCCCTTTCTATAAAATAAGTATCAAACATCACTTGGAAATCACTCTGATCCTCCGGAATAAATGCACTTCCTTTTATCGCTTCCAAATAAGCCCGCATGAAAAATTGGCCCATATTAAAAGCCCAATAATCGGCGAAAGGTAAAAGGCTTTTTATATCTTCTTTCTGTACATGATTGGTTGTAAGAAAACCGTTATAAGCAACAAAATATAAAGAACGGATTAAGGCTGTAACATCACGCAATGGTGAACGTTTTAATCTCCTTTCGCTATAACTTTTATAAGGATTACCACCAAAATCTGTAAGCGCAATATCTTTCCCGGTAAACAAAATATGTCTCAATCCATACTGCCCGTGAATGCGTATTTTAAGCACATCAAGTTTCTTGTCATAAATGCGTTTAAGTCTGTTAAGCAATGCATTTCTTTTTTGTAAAAGATTATCCAGATCTTCTTTCAAATCGGGCAGATCATCAATCCTGCTGATGTTTCCAAATGTTTCTCTTACCAGGGATTGAAAAGATGAAAACAGAGAACGCTGATAATGCAATGAGAAGTCTTCCGGTCTGAAATCTTTCGATGTTTCATCCGCCAATGCAATATGCATTTCACCGGTTCGCGTTCCCATCAAACGCACTTGTTCCGATGCTGAACCACCAAGCAATGTTCTTATTTCTTCCGGCAAAGAATCAAAGCTGATAGGATCAGTAAAAGAGCCAACATGTTCTTCAGGATGAAATAAACTTCGGTCTGTTGCAAGAATACGTTCAATATAATTATTGATGCGTTCCAGCATAAAGCTGTAACCGTCACCATGATTTTCTATCAATTCCTGCAGCATGGCAGAAGTTATGCATCCTTTACTCGTTTGCCATTCCATTTTGCCATAATAGGCCGGTATGTATTTGAACTTTATTTCATCTGCCAGTTGGCGACTCAGCTCAACATCCGGGTTAACAGAAGCATCTACCTTGCGGTAAATTTTCAAAAAGAAATTATTATCATAAACAATGGATGTATTGAAACCGTCACCTGCATGCATTCTTGGTTTTATATCACCACCATTTTTCAAATATTGTGTTACATTGTTTTTGCTGTAGAAACGGAATACCTCATCTTCTGATGTTGTTTGTGCATCTGCAAAATTTTCTATCAGCCATTTTTGCATATCTAACGTGTACAAAGCGTCACAGAGAATGCCTGCTTCATCATTCGTTTCTAATTGTGAAATGATGGATTGTGGGCAATTATCGTTTAACTTCTTCGCTAACTCATCTTTTGCAAAAGAAAGATGTATTTGATAAGTTTCAGGTAAACCGCTTTCATAACTTACTTCAACCAATATATTATATACTCTTATTTCTGGAATGAAAGTCGAATGAACAATACTGATGTTATGAACTGAACGCACATTTCCTAAATACCACTTCGATTTAAGCATATACAAAGGCAGAATGTGATTTTCAAGTTCTTCTTTCACTTCGTCATCTGACAATAGATTATCCCATTCATCAATTGTAAGTATAGGAAGCATTTCTGTTTCATCTGCTTCATAATGTGCTTTTTGCAATACAAACCATTGAAAGGAATGCGGTGCCATTGTAAAAAAATAATTCTCTATAATGGCAGGAAAAGGATTTTTACTGAATAATTCAACCGGGATATATCCTTTGAACGCAGTAAGATTCAACTCTGCCGGTTGCGAGAACTTAGACAGATTTACAATTACCAGCAACGTTTGCTCTTCATACGTTCTTGTAAATGCAAGTATCTTCGGATTGTCTGCCTGTATAAACTTCATATCACCTCTGCCAAAAGCCTTATACTTTTTGCGCATGTTGATGATCTGCTTCATATACCAGAACAAAGAAGAAGTATTTCTTCGCTGCATCTCTACATTCACGGATTCATAATGATATTCCGGATCTAAAATGATAGGAAGATATAATCGCTGCGGATTAGCCTCAGAAAAACCTGCATTTCTATCTGCAGACCACTGCATAGGTGTACGAACACCATCACGATCCCCGAGATAAACATTATCACCCATGCCTATTTCATCACCATAATAAATAACAGGTGTTCCGCGTAAAGAGAATAATAAAGAATTCATTAGTTCAATTTTGCGGCGATTGTTATCCATTAATGGTGCAAGCCGGTGGCGAATACCTAAATTTATCTTTGCCTTCGGATCTTTTGCATACGTTTTATACATAAAATCACGCTCTTCATCCGTAACCATTTCGAGCGTTAACTCATCATGATTTCTTAAAAAAATAGCCCATTGGCAAACTTCAGGAATAGCAGGTGTTTGATCAAAAATATCAGTGATCGGATAACGGTCTTCCATCTGCAAAGACATAAACATTCGCGGCATCACCGGGAAGTGATAATTCATGTGACATTCATCACCGTCTCCAAAATAGGAAGCCGAATCTTCCGGCCACATATTTGCTTCTGCAAGTAAAACGGTACCCGGATAATGGTCATCAATATGTGCTCTTAATCTCTTTAAAAAAGCGTGGGTTTCAGGTAAATTTTCACCATTCGTTCCTTCGCGTTCATACAGATACGGAACCGCATCTAAACGAAAACCATCAACGCCCATGTTGCACCAATAATCAATTATTTTAAAAACTTCTTTCTGCACATCTTCACTGTCATAATTCAAGTCGGGCTGATGATGAAAAAAACGATGCCAGTAATATTGTTGTGCTACGGGATCCCACGTCCAGTTTGATGCTTCAAAATCCTGGAAAATAATACGAACGTCCTTATATTGATGCGGATCATCCGTCCACACATAATAATTTCTTTCTGCTGAACCTTTCAGTGCAGTTCTTGCCCGCTGAAACCATGGATGTTGATCAGAAGTGTGATTAATTACAAGCTCGGTAATTACTTTCAGATCACGTTTATGCGCTTCTTCCAGTAATTCTTTAAACTGTTTTATATTACCATAAGTGGGATTGATGTTATAATAGTCTGCAATATCATAACCATCATCCCGCAAAGGAGAAGGATAAAAAGGCAAAAGCCATATTGCGGTAATACCGAGTTCCTGCAGGTAATCCAGCTTTTGCATAAGCCCTTCAAAATCTCCAACACCATCGCCATTTGCATCTCTGAAAGCTTTAATATGCAGTTCGTAAATCACTGCATCTTTATACCAATGAAGTTTATCGTCTAAGTGTAAGTGTTTTTCCATAGCGGCTATCCGTGGTTTATTTATAGTAACATAACCAAAATCATACTAAAAGCAGCTGACCACAAAATTTAAGGCGTAATTCTTTTAGGGAATTGTTTTTTGTTACGAACTGAAGAATAAGCATAAAGCTTCGTTGTGTCACTCACTTCAACGTCTTTTTCGCTATTGAACTTTTCAAAAACAAATTCAAAAATTTGCATTCATTGTTGCAGCTTTAAACTCGCCGCTTTTAATCTGTTTTTTCTTAAAATTTTCTTAACTTTCTTCCCCGAAATGGAAAACCGCTTCTAAAAGGGAACGAATTAAAGAAAAGGCAACATTATAAAACATTGATTAGTAGCTAACCAACAGTTCTTTAAAATCGGCATATACTTGGCTAATCACCTCATTTCCGTATAAATGTAAAATGTATCTTATGAAACAAATTTTACTATTTGTCTTCCTATTGCCCGTTTCTCTGTTCGCTCAATATTTTTCCATACATCAGTTGGTGGAGGCGCAACAACAGCCTTTGGAGTATCTAAATACACTTGCATGGCAGCAAAGCTGGGTAGTTAAAAGTCAAAACCGTGGCACTGAAACAACGCTTGATAATATTACTTATCTGCGATATACCCAAATGTCTGCAACTGATACAGACCAGGCAGAAGAAACACTTACCTGTTATTACAGCAACAAAACATCAAGGCTTTTATATAAAGTACATGATAAAAAAGTTTTTAAATCATTGATGAAAGAAATTTCTTACATGGGCTTTAGAAAAAAGGATAATGTTTTTCATAAAAATTATTCAAAACAAGTTTTTACATCTCCCGCTTTTATATTGATAGTTGAGGCCAACGAAACCGTGAAAGTTAGACCTTCTTATTTCTTTACGCTTTATAACAGTGATGATTATGTTACCATGCAAAGTAAAAACAACGAAACGTTGGTAAGTAACAGATAGTTGTTTCAGGAATGGCATATCGTGATATAAAGGCTGCAATGGAATTACTATCAAGATTGAAAAATATTTATCATTATCTGCTAATATTTCTTTTGTACGGGTATCAAATATAATATCCGGGACAGTAGGACAGTAATAGTTTCTAACAGGGTTTTAATTTGAATTAAGCAGTTTATAATTGGATTTGCGTTGCATAGAATACTATTTTTGTGTCGGTGTTTTTCATAGGTTAGCAACGGCTCTTGTTTCTACAGGAGCTTTTTTATTTCCTGCCAGTTAAACCTTTTGTGTCCGTTCGATTTTTATTAAACAGGTGAAGCGAATCAATCACTTTCTTCCCCTCTCCTTTTGCTTTTCAAATATTTTTCGTGTATGATTACACTCATTGGTTTTTCATAAACTTTGCTTTCCAGCCACGAAATAACATCGAGGTAAGCAAAAGCTCTTGTTTCAAAGCGGTTCTTTTCAAGGTGTTTTATCTTCTGTAAAAACTTTTCCAGCTCAGGTTTTAATTGTCGCGGCGACACTTTAAAAGAATGACGCAAAAAACGGAACATTTCATCTTCTACAACGGTAAGGTTTTTCATCCTTGCCATAAAACGATAAACCGATTTTATAAGCGATTCAATTATTTCATCATTACCTAATTCATAATGTGCCATTAGATGAAGCAACCTCGCATAAGATTGAAGATCAATCCGAAGATCAATATTACTATTGATAATATTTTGCAGGTAATCAATGGAAGTAGAATAATCGCCTGCGCCAAAATATAAAGTAGCAATCTTATAATTAAAAACAAGTAATCGATGATTGTCAATATACTGCGCATATTCCTTCAGTTTTTCTTTCATGTAAGGAACAAATGCAAGCGCTTCTTTAAAAGTACCTGTCATCAAATGCCAGTTGATCTTTGCACTATAGATATATACAAAGGTGTGAATGCGAAAATTATCATGATGATTAGCAACCGGTGTTGCAGCAAAAGCTTCAAACTGATGCAAGACCTCTTCAAATTTTCTATAATTCCGCAGATCAAAATGCGCATTTAAAACGGTATGCATCCCTTTAATATAATGACCCGTTTCAACAGACATCATCAATGGTAACTCATAAAAAAGATCAATCCACTTCTGGCTGTACCGGTAGTACATTAAAAAATCCTGCCTGATGAAACTATACCAGCAATAGCTTTGATAGAGATAAAGCTTCTCATAAAAATCCGGGAGATTATGTATATCTGAAGGCAAGTTTTCTTTAAAGAACTGACGTATATCTTTTTCATCATGTTCATTTCTTGCATGACCGTATTTTATATACCAGCGATATAAAAGCAAAGCAAGATTTGAAAGCTTTGTTACACGATCTATGTGACTGCTTACTTCCAACGCTTCATGCACAAGTGCATCAATCTTTTCCTGCGAGCTGCGTGTGATGTGCAGCGTTTCGATTTTCTTTTCCAGCGATACTAACTGAACAAGAAAGTTCAGTTTTTTATTTGCCTTTGCAATTTCCTTTGCCCTTTCAAGTATTCTTAAACTTTG
>JAEZRL010000204.1 GCA_023440945.1 Bacteroidota bacterium | reverse complement strand
AAGATATTGCTGAAATAATTAATGTTTCAGACATAATTGTTCATACTGCCATCAAACCGGAGCCACAGGGGATTGTTATTCTTGAAGCAATGTTATGTAATAAACCTGTTATAGCTACCAATGCCGGTGGAGCTGCGGAACTAGTGAAGAAGTACGGTGGCACTCTTGTTGAACCAAATGATGCAGAAGAACTTGGAAAGGTATTGTTATCCGAGATAAATAAGGTGCAAACAGGCTTTTATGAAAACAATGCGCCAGTTGATTATTACCGGCTATATGATGATATGAATCCTCAAAAAAAAGTAGAGCGATTGATGAGAATTTATGAAAATATAAAGAAGTAAATGTTTGTAGAAGAGGCAGAATGGATTCAATCAGTTTTGGAGGTTATTCCGTTATTTCCAGAGAATAATAGGGTGGCTAATTTAGGTTCATCTACAAAAGACTTTAGAACAAAAGTGCAGCCACATATAAACACTTTTGTAATTGAACCGCTTGTATTAAAAGGCTGGAATGTAGTGCATGTTGATTATAAAGCAATGAATGGAGTAGATTTAGTGGCCGACATTACTAAAGAAAACTTTGCTAAAGACTTGAAAAATAATTTTGCACTAACCATTTGCACAAACATGCTTGAGCATGTTGAAAATATTCCTCTTGCAATTGAGAACGTATTATCCGTTACTTCAAAAGGGGGATATATATTGCTTACGGTTCCGTACAAATACAAATTACACTATGATCCTATTGATAATGGCTTCAGACCTACTCCGGAGCAAATTTTTGAATTATTTCCGGATTTAGGGGTAAGAAAAATAGAGTCATCCATTATTGCTATCAATGATAAAAAAGAGTATAAAATAAAAAAATCTCATTTTCCTTTATGGGGATTTAGGGAACGAATGAAATATTATTTGGGTAAAAGATATAAAGTGTCTGGGATCTTATTAGAGAAACTGTAGCATTCTTGAGAACTAACAATTTAATTATCAATTTCCTTCATGTGCGGCATCATCGGAATATATAATTACAAAAAGCGTTCATTGGATGAAAGTTATGTTAACAGTTGTCTTGATACTATGAAGCATCGCGGACCTGATGCGCAAAAGACTTGGACAAATAATACAAATTATATCGCCGGTTTTACACGGCTTGCTATTAGAGATCTTAGTAAAAATGGCAATCAGCCAATGCTTTCCCATGACAATAATTATTGTATTAGTTTCAACGGGGAGATATACAATACTGACACTCTAAAAAATGCATTAAAACCCTACTGCATTAGTTATAGATCTACAAGCGATACAGAGCTGTTGTTATATACCTTGATTCATGTAGGAATCGAAAAAACACTTGACGTTATTGATGGTATTTTCGCCTTTGCTTTTTATGATGTGCGTCAGAACAAACTTATATTAGCGAGGGACAGAGTGGGTACGAAACCTTTGTATATAGGCGAAAGTAATGATGGCATTATCTACAGTTCTCAATACGATCATATTATAAATCATCCATTCTGTAAAGACCAGGCTTTTGATGAAACTGTTATTGCTTCTTATTTGTCATTAGGTTATATGCCGGAAAATGCAGGTGTAATTGAAGGAACACGAATGCTACCACATGGCTTCTATGCAATGATAGAAAAGAATACCATCCAATTGAAGCAATACTATTTTTATTCTATTCAATCTAAAGAAACAAGTTGCTCTTTAGATAATGTTTTGAAAAAGAGTGTGAACGATCAGTTGGTTAGCGATGTTCCTGTTGGCACTTTTATGTCAGGTGGCGTTGATAGTACACTTGTAACTTATTTTGCTAACCAGCTTGTACATCCATTTTCTTTCACTATTGGTGTTGCAGATAATAAAGATATGGATGAATCATTAGAAGCAGCATCTTTTGCAAAGCATTTTGGGACAACTCATTTCAATAAACACATTTCTTCTGCTGATCTGCTACCATTGATGAAAGAAAATGGCGAAGCATTTACAGAGCCTTTTGCTGATTATTCTTCCTTACCAAGTTTAATGTTATCAAAATTTGCAAAAGAAAAAGTTACAGTTTCTTTAAGTGGTGACGGTGGTGATGAACTATTTTGGGGTTATCCGCGAAATGCGAGAGCTTTAAAATATCTGCATTATTATCAGTATTCTGGATTCAAAAAAAAAATCCACCTGTTGAAAGATAAAGTGCTAAACAAAAATGTTGACATTGCTAGGCATTGGAATTATACCAGTTTTATTCAATTTTATTATTCAACTTTTAGTATTACAGGAGCCAGGAAATGGTTAAACAAAGTTTACAACACACTTCCTGCAAATGCCTTTTTTTACAATGAAGCAGAAAGTTTGTATAATATCAGTTCACCCGACTTAGCGTACGAGATGAATCTCATGCGCAAGCTGGAGGTAGATATACATTTGCAACGAATTTTATTGAAGGTTGACCGGGCAAGTATGTATAATAGCCTGGAAGTTCGTGTACCTATGTTAAGCAATTCAATGCTGAAATCTAGTCTATCATGTACTTATAGCGACTGCATAAAGAATGGGTTGGGAAAGATGAATCTGAGGCAGATATTAATAAACAGGGCTTCAGAAGAACTTGCATTGCAGTCAAAAAAAGGCTTTACAATTCCAATGGATGATTGGATAAGAAATGAAATAAAAAAAGAAGTAACAGAGAAGATACTTGATATGCCAGCTACCTTAAGTTATCAGTTCAACAAAAAAGCAGTGCAACAATTGCTTCATCAGCATATGACAGGTAAAGAAAATGCAGGGTGGTTTATTTGGGCTATTTATTCATTGGTTGTTTGGGAAAATCTTCATCGAAATAAATTTTAAGTGCGAATAGCTTTAGTAGTGCCAGAATTTCCAACTGTAAGTGAAACCTTTATTTCTAATAAAGTTAAATATTTACTCTTGCGAAATCACGAGGTTATTGTTTATTGCAATAAGTATAATAAGTTACTTTTTAAAGAACTTTTTGTCAAAAATGCTAATCTTAAAATCATACTCTTCTCGCAAGAGAATATATTGAAGTTTTTACTATTAAATCCCCTCTCTGTTTTGAAAGCAGGCCAAAACAGCTATAGAAAAAAACTTTTAAGTGCTTATCACATTCATTATCTGAATAGATACCGACCTCAAATCATTCATTTTGAGTTTTCTGGCATAGCAGTTCAGTATTTGAATGATTTACAATTTTTGAGAGCAAAAAAAATGATGAGTTGCCGTGGTTCAGCAGAAAAAGTAAAATTACTTATTGACGATAAACGTAAGCAGAAATTTAAAGAGTTATCATTTGAAATTGATTCCATTCACTGCGTCTCGCAGGATATGGCCGAAACTATAAAACATTATGGAGCTCCCGGAAATAAAATTTATATAAACCGACCTGCAATAGAGCCTGATTATTTCACCCGCAAAAAGGATTATACGCAAACCGGCTCCATACATATACTTTCTATTGGTCGACTCGTATTTCAAAAAGGCTTTGTAATAGGTCTTTTAGCCATTAAGGATTTAAAAAATTTATTCCCTCATTTCAAATGGATAATTGCTGGCGAAGGAGGTGATCGGGAAGAATTGATCTTTCATATACATACTTTAGGTTTAGAGGATCATGTTGAATTAGTAGGTAAGAAAGTGAAAGATGAAATTTTAAAACTTTATGAAGAAAGCGATATTTTCTTTTTGCCAAGTGTGTATGAAGGCATTGCAAATGTAGCTTTGGAAGCAATGTCTATGGAGCTTCCTGTTGTTTCTTCTATTAATGGCGGAATGGAAGAAGCTATTACACACAACAAAGATGGGATGCTTAGTCCGAATTACGATCATGTTTCAATGACAGAGCAATTGTATGAGTTATGCACCGACTTTGAAAAAAGAAAACGATTAGGCGAGCAGGCAAGAAAAACAATTGAGGAGAAGTTTTCGATTAAAAGATATATAGATGTTTTTGAACAGGAGTATGAGAAGTTAGTAAGGCCGTCGCATAAACAATACTCATCTTAAGGTATATAATATCCTTTGTTTCTGTTTCATTCTTCAGGTATAATTGATCTCTGGTAAAACGATATTTATAGCGCATGGCTGGTCGGATGTATCTTTGAATTACCAGGCTAAAGCATTAGCATTAAAGTTGTCAAAAGACAACAAAGTGGTTTTTCTTAATGCAAAAAAAACATCTAAAAGCATTACAATTATCAATGATAATCTCGCTGTTCATGAATGGCCGGGTAAACGTCCTGTCGGCTGGAAAGATTTTTTGTTTGCGCTGAAATTGATGCGAAAACAAAGACCTGACGTCATCATCACCAACTTTGCTGCAAATGATATTATGCTTTTTGCATCGTGGCTAATAGGCATAAAAAAACGGGTTTGCTATTTCCATACAATGGTGCAGCAGCATATTGAAGATTATGGAAAATTAGATTGGAGGCAAAGAATAAATATCTTTCGTAAAGGCTTTGCTTTTCGTTTAGCAACACACATGCTTCCTTCAACAAATGCTTCAAAAAAAGATCTGGTCAGATACTATAAGGTAAAAAAAGAAAAAGCATTTGTTTTTCCAAATGCCTTGCCCGATACAATAATTAGAAATAGAAGTGAAGATAACACTGTTGGTTTCCTTGGAAGACTACATCGTTCAAAAGGCGTTGATGTTCTTATTAATGCTTTTAAAAAAATTAATGAAAATAACAATGATTGCCATCTTGTTATAGTAGGTAAAGGTCCCTGTGAAAATGAATTAAAAGCGCTTGTAAGACAGCTTTCTTTAGAAGATAAAATAATCTTTAAAGGTGCTATTGCTTATGATGAAGTGAAAATTTTTTTATCAACGTTAGTATGTCTTGTTGTGTCGAGCAGGATGGATAATCTCCCTACGGTTGCATTGGAAGCGTTTTCTGTAGCAACACCTGTTATTGGAAGTAATGCGGGAGGTATTCCTGATATAATCTCAAGTGGTGAAAACGGATTGTTATTTGAAAATGAAAACATTGAACAGCTTGCAAAACAATTGGAATATCTCTTAAAGAATAAAGAATTAAGAAACTTTATGTCACATAATGCAAGAAAAACATTTGAAGAAAAATATTGTATCGATCAGCTTTTACCCCGATTTGAAAATCTGCTTGAAAAAACTTCGTCTTGATCTTATCTTTCATTAGATATACACAGCCTGCTTGGCAATTTAATTTATTCCCGCAAGCAGATGGTTGCTTTCCTTCCTGCTATCTCTCCAATGAGAACGAATATGCATCTTATTTAGATGACAGGTATGAAACACAATCAGCACGCTTAGCTGATGCAGGATATCATTTGTGTACCAAAGGAGTTTTGTTGCAATCTTCTGTAGTACAGGTAAGACATTTAAAACAACTTCCAAAACCAACATTGAAAGATGAATATATTTTTATTCGTAAATATTGGGGAACAGCCTGGGCGACTTTTGCTTTATTTCTTCGATTGATAACTTTCAAAAATCCTTTTAAAGAAATAAGCGGCTATCTTAAAACAAGACACATTAAACGCATCAATGTTTTTCAGAATCCTGTTGAGTATTCTGCTTATCATTCTTTTCAATCGAAATTAATTGCATCAGATCCTTTTGTTGCCGTTATTATTCCCACACTAAACCGTTATGAATATTTAAAAGATGTTTTGCACGATCTGGAAAAACAATCTTTCAAAAATTTTGAAGTGATAGTGGTAGATCAGTCGAACGATTTTCAAAAAGATTTTTATCAGCAGTTCAATCTTAATTGCAGGATCTTTCATCAGAAAGAGAAAAAATTGTGGACAGCCAGAAACAATGCGGTAAAAGCAACTTCAGCAGAATATCTTTTGTTTTTTGATGATGATTCAAGAGTTGAAAGTGATTGGATAGAACAGCATTTGAAATGCCTTGATTTTTTCAATGCAGATATTTCTGCCGGTGTTTCGCTTGCTGCTGTTGGTTCAAAAATTCCTGATAGTTACAGCTATTTCCGTTGGGCTGATCAGTTTGATTCAGGTAACGCAATGGTTAAACGAAGTATTTTTAAAACAATCGGTTTGTTCGATGAACAATTTAATGGTATGCGCATGGGCGATGGTGAATTTGGTTATCGTGCCTACATCAACGGGTATAAAAGTATTTCCAATTATAAAGCGCCGAGAGTGCATCTTAAAGTTAGCAGCGGTGGACTTCGAGAAATGGGCAGTTGGGATGGTTTCCGTCCTAAAAAATGGTTTGCACCAAAGCCTGTTCCCAGTGTGATCTATTTTTTTAAAAAATATTTTCCGGCAGAATTATATCGCAATGCAGTTCTCATCGGCATTATGCTTTCCAACATTCCCTATAAACATAAACGCAGCAACAAAATGTTGTTGTTAAGTGTATTTTTAACGTTTATAAAATCACCGTTGTTACTTATACAGTTTTTGCGTTCAAAAAGCATTGCCAGTAAAATGCTTCACTATCACAAAGGCTTTGTTTTATTGGATAAATAATTTTTTGTACTTAGCTGCATTGCTGCTATTAAACATTGTTGCGTCACACTCTTGTACTTCTGCAGCCTTGCTAAGCAAGGCTTTGCATCAGGCTAAAATCTGTTCAATAGAAATCTTGAACGTTGAAGTGAGTGACACAACAGAAGCTTCATACATGTTACTGCAGCTTGTATCATAAAAAAATTCCTCTGGTTTACTTAAATCATGTTTAAAAAACTCGCCATTGTTTCGGATTGCGTGCACTTAACAGATAATAATGGTAACGTTGTAACGGAAAACCATATTTTTCGCAGGCAGATGCAAATGCTTGCTTCGCATTTTGAAGAAACAATAATTTGCTGTCCGTTCGGAAAATTTTCTGAAAATAAAGTAACGAGCATCTATACAAATCCAACTATACAATTCATCCGGTTACCCCAGGTTGGTGGAAATACTTTTTTAGATAAACTGAAACTAATTAAAACAATACCAGTTTGGATAAGGGCTTTCAAAAAAATAAATGCGTGGTCTGATGTAGTTTATCAAAGATTTCCCAACAATTTAAATATTCCGGGTTTTGTTTATTTCTATTTAACCAAAACAAAAGTTTTTGCCACATATACCGGTACATGGAAAAACTATAGTAACGAACCTTTCACTTATCGTTTACAGAAATGGTTTTTGAGAAAATATTTTCGAGGACCAGTATGGGCATATACGACTGAAGAAAATAATGACGGAAAAATTATAAAAAGTTTTAGTCCTTCTTATACACTTGCAGAATGGACAGCAGAAACAGAGCAGCTTGATAAACGTTACTGCAAACTGAAGCAAAATAAAATGTGCGAACCTGTTTTTATTTCGGTTGGCGCATTAATTACTTACAAAAACCAGCAATATATTTTAGACGCTTTTAAAATTTTAAGTGATGAAAAATTTTCTTTTAAACTTTTTGTTGTTGGCGACGGCCCTTTAAAGGAGCAATATGAAAATTTTATTCTGAAGCATCAATTACAGGATAAAATTTTTTTAACGGGCAGTAAAACACATAAAGAATTGCAGGCACTTTATAGACAAGCGGATTTTATTATACAGGCACCATTAATAGAAGGTTTTGGTAAAGTGCCGATGGAAGGATTTTTTCATGGCGTTATACCGATATTGAATGATACAGACGTTTCAAAAGAAATGA